>JAUXOE010000033.1 GCA_030682415.1 Parvibaculum sp. | reverse complement strand
GATCATGCAGGTCGATCAGGCCGCCGCCGTCGTCATGATGTCGGTCGAGAAGGCGCGCGAACTCGGCATCCCGCAATCGAAATGGGTCTTCCTGCATGGCTGCGCCGACGCCAACGATCTCTGGTATCCGAGCGAGCGCGTGAATTATCACTCATCGCCGGCGATCCGCATGATGGGCCGCAAGGCCTTCGCGATGTCGGGCTGGAAGATCGGCGACGTCGATTATTTCGACCTCTATTCCTGCTTCCCGTCCGCCGTGCAGATCGGCCGCGACGAACTTGGCATCGCCGAAGACGATCCGCGCCCGCTGACCGTCACCGGCGGCTTGCCGTATTTCGGCGGCGCCGGCAACAACTACGTGATGCATTCGATCGCGACGATGATGGACAAGCTGCGTGCAAAGCCCGGCACCAAAGGCCTCGTCACCTCGAACGGCTGGTATGTGACGAAACACGGCCTCGGCCTCTATTCGACGGCGCCGCGCGAAGGCAAATGGGAGCGCGAACAGCCCGCCACCTATCAGGCCGAGATCGACGCGGAGAAACATCCGAAGGTCGAGGAAAAGCCCAACGGCAAGGCGAAGATCGAAACGTATACCGTGGTTCACGGCCGCGGCGGCGCTGAATTCGCCATCCTTTTCGGCCGCATGGCCGACAGCGACGCCCGCTTCGTCGCCCACACACCCAACGACCCGGCGACGCTTCAGGACATGCTGACCCGCGACCAGCTCGGCCGCCCCGGCACGGTAACGTCCCCCGCCGACGGCAGCGTCAACATCTTCACGCCTGAGTGACGCGCGTCCCGTTGTCTCGCGATGGAACCCACCCTCCCTTTGGGGGCAGGTCTACGGTATTCACACATGTTGCGCGCGACAGGCTCTTTTCTTCCACCCGCCCCTTGGGGGCGGGTCGACAATTTGTGAGCGCGAGCGAACAAATTACGGGGCGGGGTCGCGGCGGTGGCGGCATCGCAAAACGACAGAAGATGCGCTGACGCGCTTCCGCCCTTCGCTTCGGGCGTTCGGCGCTCGAAGAGGTCCGCCGGACCTTTTCGTTTGTTTGCGCAAACCGTGCTTCAGCGCCCCCGCCCCAAACGGCTTGCAGCCGTTTGACCCGCCCCCAGGGGCGGGTGGTGACGACGGCAAGCGATCAGACGGCAGGCTTCACACCCTCACCACAACCACGTCTCGGGATCGGGCACCGGCTTGCCGTCCATCGCCAGCATGATGCCCTTGATCAGGCGGATCAGCGCCCAGACAACCGTCGCGAGCAGGATCAGCATGCCGATCATGATCATCATGGTGACGGCGCCGACAACCGCGAACAGCAGCCCGATCCAGAAGGTGCGGATCAGGAAGGTCAGATGCGACGCCGCCGCCGGCGTCGACTCGCCCCGTTTGAGATAGGCGACAATCACGCCGGCAATCGTCGTGATACCGTTCACGAAGCCGATGAAATAGAGAATATAGACGAGTTTGCTGATGCCGAACGGGTCGCCGCCCGCTTGCGCAACAGGGGGATTGGGCGCGTCGCTCATGGAAGCCTCCTCTGAAGAATCGCCTCGTCAAAGGCTAGCCCCTCATCCGCCCCCTGACCATCGGCTTTGCCTTGCCGGGATCGCCCGGTTCCATTGGATATCGCTGCAAGTGCCAAAAATTCAGTGTCACTCCGGGGCTTGTCCCCGGGGCCCATTGGCCTTCCGACGCTGTACTCGCTCTCGAGCGGCGACCCCGCTATCCTCGACCGCAACTGGAGATCGAGAAAATGAAGGCCACGAAGAAATCAACTGCGAGAAGCATAGCAACGGCTCGCTCGGATGATGCCACCATGCATCTCCTTCGCGTTCCGGCCAACGCGCGCCACCTCGCAAGGGCGCTGAGGGAAATCAAACGGGGCGAGTTTGTTGAGATAAAAGGCGTGCGACCGCGGCGATAGAAATTGTGACCCCTTAAAGCCTTAATCGCGGCAGAACTCTCGTAGCGCCTCTTGCCGAAGCTGCCGCCTGCTTTCTCTCCCTTGTGCGGGCGGCCATCCCTGCGTCAGACTTCCCGATGAGGGGATTCGCGATTGGTCGCAACCGCCGGATCCATTGAACCGCGCTGGAACCCTGTGCCGTTCCGACGCCTGTCATGCGAAGGATCCATGATGATCAAGCAATCGAATCTCCGTCCGCTCTTTCTTGTGGCCGCTCTGGTTGTTGTCGGATGCTCGCCCATGCCGCTGCCATCGGCGGGTGTCCCGGGCACCGGCCCGACGCCACCCGTCGTCGGCGCCGAGATCGCCGGACCGGGCACGATCCTTCAGCCTCTGCCGACAGGCGTGTTGCTGCTGACCGAGCCGAAAGACGGCAAGGGCTTCGAGCGCAATCTCGCGGTCTGCAAGGCGTTCTTCCGGACGCTGCCCTCGACTGCCGAGGTGCGGGCCGAAGCACCCGTTGCGCCAAATCTCATCGCCACGCGCTGGCTGAGTTCCAGACAAACCGTCGGTTCGCGCGACTGCACGCGGCTCGTCAATGAATATGACTATGCGCGGGCGGCGGTCCTGCTGCGTCGGATTGGGGCGTCGAACGTCAAAGGGCCTTTCTTCGTCGGCTATCTCGGCAATTCATGGGTTGCGGTCAACGGTTCGTCCTACGCCGACAACGACCTCGACGCCTTTGTCGGCAACTGGGCGCGGACGATCCTGAAGGCGAACGAAGACTATGCGCGGCTCGACCTCACCGGCGATATGCCGGCCACGCCGCCGCGCCAGACACCGTTCGACAAGCCTGTTCGCGAAGCCTCGGGGATCGAGTTGCTGCTCATCGGCGTGCTGAAGACGGCGGCCGAGCTTCTTTATCCGATCGCGGTTATCACGACGGGGCTTGCCGGGCGCTGAGACCGCGTGTGACGGCAGCGGCTTGAGCGAGATGGGGCAGCCACCTATGGTCGGCGGCTTGAAATTGAAGTCGAACAGGGATTGCCCCATGCCCACCATCTACATGATCCGCCACGGCGAGGCCGCCGCCGGCTGGGATGCCGACACCGATCCGGGCCTCAGCGAAAAAGGCCGCGCCCAATCCGAAGCGGTCGCCCGCGAAATCGAGGCGCGTGTTGGCCGCAAGCTGCCGCTGCTCTCCTCGCCCTTGCGCCGCTGCCGCGAAACCAGCGAACCGCTTTCCGCCAGTTGGGCCGCCACGCCCGCCATCGAGCCCCGCGTCGCCGAAGTCCCGTCGCCCATCGCCGATCTCGCCGCACGCGGCGCCTGGCTCCGCGGTCTGATGGCCGGCACATGGGCCGACGCGCTGGCGCCGGAAAACACCGGCAACGGCAAACTCGATCTCGCGGCCTGGCGCCGCGCCGTCATCGACGCGCTGACGGAGTGCCGCGAGGACACGGTGATCTTCTCCCATTTCATCGCCATCAACGTCGCCGCCGGCGCCGCAACGGGCGACGACCGCTTCATCTCCTTCCGCCCCGACAATTGCTCGGTCACGATCTTCGAAACCGCCGGCACGGCGCTGAAGCTGGTCGAGCAGGGCAGGGAGGCCGACACCAAGGTCAATTGAACCTCAGCCGCGAAAGTCCGTCTTCAGAATATCCAGCAGCTTTCGCGATGCCGGGCTCAGATAGCCGCCCTTGCGTGTGATCGCCGTCACCGGATTCGCCACCTTGAGGTCGTCTGCGCGAATGACCGCGAGCGAGCCCGCCGCGCGTTCCTCGGCGATCCTGCTTTCGGGCAAAAGCGCGATGCCGAAGCCCGCTTCGCAATCGCCGCTTGTTCTTCCTCGGCCACCCCTGTTTAATGATATCCATTAGAACAGGCGCAAGCCGGGGAGGGACAGGCGATGACCTACAAGCATCCAGCGGGCGAGGAATTCGGCGGCGTCATCGGCCGCACCGTCGCGGAGTCGACGCCCTGGTGGCCGGAGCCGAAACTGGCGGCCGGCACCCCCGATGTCGTGATGGTCGTGCTCGACGACACGGGCTTTGCCCATCTCGGCTGCTACGGCTCGACCATCGCCACCCCCAACATCGACGCGCTGGCCGCCAAAGGCGCGCGCTTCACCGGCTTCCACACCACCGCGCTTTGCTCGCCGACCCGCGCCTGCCTTCTGACCGGCCGCAACCATCATGCGGTCGGCATGCGCGGCGTCTCGAATTTCGACACCGGCTTCCCCAACATGCGCGGCGCGATCCCGAAAAGCGCCGCGACGCTGGCCGAGGTTCTGCGCGACAAGGGCTACGCCACCTTCGCCGCCGGCAAATGGCATCTTGCGCCGATGAGCGAGTGCTCCGCCGCCGGCCCCTTCGCCAACTGGCCGCTGCAAAAAGGCTTCGACCGCTATTACGGCTTCCTGCAGGGCGAGACCGACCAGTTCTATCCCGAGCTGACGCATGACAATCATTTCGTCGATGTGCCGGGCCGCGCCGAAGACGGCTATCACGTCTCCGAAGACATCGTCGACCGCTCGGCGGGCATGATCCGCGACATCGTCTCGCTGGTGCCGGAGCGCCCCTTCTTTCTTTATCTCGCCTTCGGCGCCATGCACGCGCCGCATCAGGCGCCGCAAAACTATCTCGACAAATATCGCGGCAAGTTCGACGCCGGCTGGGATGTCGTGCGGGCGGAATGGTTCGAGCGCCAGAAGCAGATGGGCGTCATCCCGAAGGATACGGCGCTCGCCCCGCGCAATC
>JAUXOE010000031.1 GCA_030682415.1 Parvibaculum sp. | reverse complement strand
GATCGCCTCGTAGACGGCAGGCAGCGCATGGCGCGCCGAATGACCCGACCAGGGGATGCGCGCCTCGCCGCCTTCCTCGTCGGGCAGGCCGGTGGCGACGAAATCGACCAGTTTGCCGAAGTCGTCGCGCGTCAGCGCGCGATAGGGGGCGGCGGAACGGACTTCCGTATAGAGATCGTCGGGATCGAAAGGCTGCGAGCAGGCACAGCCGAGAATGTGCTGCGCCAGCACGTCGAGTGCGCCTTCGCGCGCGACCATGCCGTCCTGCGCGCCTTCGAGGGCGGCGGCGCGGGCCGCCTCGCATTCGAGCACCTCGAAACGGTTGGCCGGGACCAGCAGCGCGCGCGAGGGCTCGTCGAGGCGGTGATTGGCGCGGCCGATGCGCTGCAGCAAGCGGCTGGCACCTTTCGGGGCGCCCATGTTGACCACCAGATCGACCTCGCCCCAGTCGATGCCGAGATCGAGGGTCGAGGTGCAGACGACGGCGCGAAGCGTGCCCGCCGACATGGCCGCCTCGACCTTGCGGCGGGCTTCGGCGGCGAGCGAGCCGTGATGGAGCGCGATGGGGAGCGCGTCGTCGTTGAGGCGCCAGAGTTCCTGAAAGACGAATTCGGCCTGTGAGCGCGTGTTGACGAAAACCAGCACGATGCGGTTTGCCCGGATCGCCTCGTAGACGGCAGGCAGCGCATGGCGCGCCGAATGACCCGACCAGGGGATGCGCGCCTCGCCGCCTTCCTCGTCGGGCAGGCCGGTGGCGACAATGCTGATTTCCGGCAAGGCGCCGGGCGGTGCGACGACGATCTCGGCGAGGCTTTCACCTTCGAGCGGCTGCGGCATCAGATAGCGGCGCAGCGCATCGGGCTCGGCGACGGTGGCGGACAGGCCGACGCGGCGGGCGGCGGGCGCGAGGCGCGAAAGACGCGCAAGACCGAGCGACAGCAGATCGCCGCGCTTCGAATTGGCCAGCGCGTGCAATTCGTCGAGGACGATGCAGGAAAGCGAAGCGAAGAATTTCGGTGCGTCGGGATAGGAGAGCAGCAGCGCCAGTTGCTCGGGCGTCGTCATCAGGATCGAGGGCGGGGTGTGGCGCTGACGCAGGCGGCGGTTCTGCGGCGTGTCGCCGGTGCGGGTTTCGATAGCGATGCCGAGGCCCATTTCGGCGAGCGGGATTTCGAGGTTGCGCTTGACGTCGACGGCCAGCGCCTTCAGCGGCGAGATATAGAGCGTGTGCAGCGCCGACGCGGCTGGCGGATTTTCGACGAGATCGACGAGGCTCGGCAGGAAGCCCGCCAATGTCTTGCCGGCGCCTGTGGGCGCGATCAGCAACGCTGATTTTTGCGCGCGGGCAAGATCAAGCAGCGCAAGCTGATGGGCGCGCGGGCGCCAGCCACGGGCCGCGAACCAGCGGGCGAAGGCGGGCGGCAGCGCAGCGGGCGCTTGCACGGGGAGCGGGGCAGTCATGGGGCGAGCGTATCAGCCCGCCCCGCTTCGCGGGAGGGTGGAAGCGGGTTCAAATTCGGGGCGCGACGTGGGACACTGACGCCCCGCCCATCGGCCCCAGGAGTGCCCCGCCGCCATGTTCGATCAACTGCCGCCGGAAATTCGCGAACATCTCGATGCGCTGCTGCCGACATTTGTCGAGCACGGGTTGTCGATGCTGTCGGCCATCGTGATCCTGATTGCCGGTTTCTGGTTTGCCGGCAAGGCGCGGGTGTGGACGATTGCCGGCATTGCGCGCATTCCCGGCATCGACGAGATGCTGCAGAATTTCTTCGGCACGATGGTGCGCTATCTGGTGCTGATCTTCACGGTGCTGGCGGTGCTGGCGAAGTTCGGCGTGCAGACGGCGAGCCTGATCGCACTTCTTGGCGCGGCCGGTCTGGCGGTCGGCCTGGCGCTGCAGGGCACGCTGTCAAACGTGGCCGCCGGTGTGATGCTGCTGATCTTCCGGCCGTTCCGATCCGGCCATTATGTCGAGATCGGCGGGATCGCCGGAACGGTCAAACTGCTGTCGCTTTTCACCACCGAGCTGACGACGCCCGACAATGTGCAGATCTTCGTGCCCAACAGCCAGATCTGGGGACAGGCGGTGCGCAACTTCTCGTTCCATGCGACGCGGCGGGTCGATTTTTCCTTCGGCATTTCCTATGCCGACGATATCGGCAAGGCGATGGATGCGATCCGGGCCGAATTCGAGGCCGAGCCGCGCTGCCTGAAAGAGCCCGAACCCTTTCTGGGCGTCGGCAGCCTCGGCGACAGTTCGGTCAACATCACGGCGCGGGTGTGGAGCGCGACCAGCGATTACTGGCCGCTGAAGTTCGAGCTGACACGGCGGGTCAAGGAGCGCTTCGACGCCGAGGGAATCACCATCCCCTTCCCGGCACGGACGGTCTATACTGGCAAGGATTGAGGCCAACGGGGTTACGGGCGGCATCACAAGGGCAGGTTTTCGAACATGAACCGGTTATTCGGCGGGCCTGTGCTGGCCACGATCTTCAAGCTGGCGGTCGCCTCGATCGCGGTCGGCATCGTGCTGGCCATTCTCGGCATCAAGCCGATCGACCTGTGGCGCGACTTCCTGTCCACCATCGCCAATATCTGGTCGATGGGTTTCGAGGCCATCGACTGGTCGCTGCAATATCTCGTGCTCGGCGCCATTGTCGTGGTGCCGATCTTCATTGTCGTCCGGCTGTGGTCGGTGATGACGGAGCGCGGGAAGAAGGATTGAGGGGGCGGTCGTTCCGCCTGCAACCTTCCGTAGCGTCATTGCGAGCGAAGCGAAGCAACCCAGAAGCGGCACGGCCTGCGTTTGCCGCTTCTGGGTTGCTTCGTCGGCCAAGGCCTCCTCGCAATGACGCTGAAGGAGACGGCGGTCGTTTGGCGCGCTATCTTTCTTCCAAACAAACAGGCGGGAGGACGAGATGGCGACGATGTTTCGCGACGGGCTTTTGAAGGGCAAGCGCATTCTGGTGACGGGCGGCGGCACCGGGCTCGGCAAGGAAATGGCCGAGGATTATTTGCGGCTCGGGGCGGAAGTTTATATCTGCGGGCGGCGCAAAAACGTTCTCGACGAGACGGCCAAAGAGTTGATGGCGAAACATGGCGGTTCGGTCAAGGCGCATAGCGTCGACATTCGCGTCGCGCAGGCGGTCGACGACATGGTGGGCGAAATCTGGGCCGATGGCGGGCCGCTGACCGGGCTGGTCAACAATGCGGCGGGGAATTTCATTTCGCCGACCAAGGACCTGTCGCCGCGCGGTTTCGATGCGATCGCCAATATCGTTTTTCACGGCTCGTTCTATGTGACGCATGCGATCGGGCGGCGCTGGATCGAAGACAAGGTCAAGGGCAGCGTCATTTCGATCCTGACGACATGGATCTGGAATGGCGGGCCGTTCACCGTGCCGTCGGCGATGTCGAAGGCCGGCGTCAACATCATGACCAAGTCGCTGGCCGCCGAATGGGGGCCCTATGGCATCCGTCTCAATGCGATCGCGCCGGGGCCGTTCCCGACCGAGGGCGCCTGGGCGCGGCTGTCGCCCGGCCAGTCAACCGATGGCGAAGGCTCGCGCGAGGGCATTCCGATGGGGCGCGTCGGCGAGATGGACGAGTTGAAAAACCTGGCGACGTTCCTGATGGCCGATGGCTGCGAATATCTGACCGGGCAGACCATCGCCATCGACGGGGCGGGCTATTCGGCCGGCGGCGGCAATTTCGCGCGGCTGTCGAAGCTCTCCGACGCGGAATGGGACAAGATGCGCGAGATGATCCGCGGCGCCAACGAAAAGGACAAGGCGCAGCGGAGCGTTTGAAGGAAAGAAGGTTTTGCACGCGAAGGCGCGAAGCCGCGAAGAAGGGAAGAAGGGAAGAATTTTTCACGCGAAGGCGCGAAGACGCGAAGAAGAGTTTCTTACCCGGAAGTGCAGAGAAGATTTTCTGGCGCTTCCACCTTCGCCAAGGCTACGGCGGACAGGTCGTGCCGGAAGATTCTTCGCGCTGAAAACAAAATACAACGTCATTGCGAGCCGAAGGCGAAGCAATCCAGAAGCCGCGCGCACTGAGTCTGCCGTTTCTGGATTGCTTCGTCGCTTCGCTCCTCGCAATGACGAAGATATTTGAGTTGTAGCCAAACAGAAGATGCCATCCCGGCTTTCGCCGGGATGGCACCCGCGGGTCGCTCACATCTCGATGACGACCTTGCCGACGGCTTCGCGATATCTCAGAGCGCGCCGTGCGTCCAATGAATGGCGACGATCTTCCAGTCTGCGGCAGCGACAGAAAGCGGATCCGAAATGTCAGATCCCCGCCATGTACCGGAAAATTCATAGAAGACGTGCCTGAGGCCTGTTGCATGGCAGGATATGTTGCCGGAAAGTTCGTCGGACAAGCGTCGGCAGCGCGGCTCGGCACTGGACGAAAAGACATCCGAGAAGACCGCTCCGACCGCAACACCGTTCTCATCGGGAATATCCGGTGAGAAGACCGACACCCCGTTGACGGTTGTTGCCTCCGGCCCTGCCGAAGCGAATTCCATGTCAATCGCCTGGCCGCGTCCGGCGACAATGAACCTGTAGTCCTCGCCGTGGCGCGGTACAAACGTCGTCGCGACATTCCAGCCCGGCAAGAGAGCTGCTATTGCTTCGGCGTCGTGGGGTGTGGCGATCGTGATCGGACCAACACCTTTTTCGCCGATACGGATTTCCTCCGACGCATCGCAGGCGGCGAGAGATATCGCCATCGCCACGACGAATAGTCGAATGCTGTGGAACACCGGAACCTCCTTCGCCAATGGTTGCAACGCTCACATCTCGATGACGACCTTGCCGACGGCTTTGCGCTCCTGAAGCATGCGCATGGCGTCGACGGCGCGTTCGAGCGGGAAGCGGGCGCAGATGTGGGGGGCGATCTTGCCTTCGGCGGCGAGGCTGTCGATGGCTTCGAGGTTGGCACGTCCTGCCTCGGGGTCGCGGCGGCCATATTCGCCGGCGCGGACGCCGACGACCGAGAAGCCCTTGATCAACGGCATGTTGACCGAGACGGTCGGGATGCGGCCGCTGGTGAAGCCGATGATCAGCAGGCGGCCGTTCCAGGCGATGCAGCGGGTGCTTTCGTCGAAGACGTCGCCGCCGACCGGATCGTA
>JAUXOE010000028.1 GCA_030682415.1 Parvibaculum sp. | reverse complement strand
TACCTCTCGGAAACGGCACTGCACCGCAAGTTCGGCCGCAATCTGCAGGACCGCGAAACCGTGACCTACGGCTTCGATGCGGACTTTCAGATCGAGTCCTATCTGCGCCATCAGGGTTCGACCTTCGTCGACCGCTTCGACGCCAATTCCTATCTCTATCTGACGCGGGCGATGGATTATTTCGACCTCGCCGACGACTACGGCGGTGTGCTGGCCAATGCCTTCCGCGGCACCAAGGCTCGCTTTTGCGTCGTCTCCTTCACCAGCGACTGGCTGTTCCCGACATCGGACAGCCGGCAGACCGTGCACGCGCTCAATGCCGTCGCGGCCAATGTGAGCTTTGTCGAAATCCGGACCGACAAGGGCCATGACGCCTTCCTGCTGGACGAGCCGGAAATGTTCGCGACGTTGCGCGGCTTTATCGACAGCGCTGCCCGGACACGGGGGCTGGGCGCATGAGCCATGGCAACGGCTATTCGACGGGCCGCGTCGACCTCGACCTGATCGCCCAGATGATCGCACCGGGAAGCCGCGTGCTCGATGTCGGCTGCGGCGACGGCGAATTGCTGGAATTGTTGACGCGCAAGAAGAACGTCGACGGGCGCGGTGTCGAACTGAGCCAGGAAGGCGTGAATGCCTGCGTGGCGCGCGGTCTTTCGGTCGTACAGGGCGACGCCGATACCGACCTTGCGGACTACCCCGACGATGCCTTTGACTATGTGATTCTGAGCCAGACGATCCAGGCCACCCGCAATCCGAGGGAAGTGCTGCGCGCGATGAAGCGCATCGGTCGCCACGTCGTCGTCTCGTTCCCGAACTTCGGGCATTGGCGTGTCCGGCTTCAGCTTTTGTTCAGCGGCCGGATGCCGGAAACACCGTCGCTCGGTCACTCCTGGTACGACACGCCAAACATTCACCTCTGCACGTTGCTCGATTTCACGAAGCTTTGCGACGATCTGGGGCTTGCGATCGAGGACGTGGTCACGGTGAGTGGTGAGACGACACGCCGCCTGACGCGACCCGGCGCCATCGCCAATCTGCTGGCGGGAGATGCCGTGTTCCTGCTCTCGCGCCACGACAGGCAAACGCGCTAGGGTTCATCGAGGGAACTTGTCGACCGCGCCGGCGCCGACAGTGGCGCAAGCGCGCGGACACGCTGTGCAACCTTCTGCCCAACCGGCAGTGGCGTCGCGGCATAGATTTGCTTGGTCGCTTCGACCAGGATAACGCCCGAAAAGCGGGGCCAGAGCATTTGCCCCGCCCGCTCCCAAGCACCCGCCGAGCGCAGCAGCGGCCGCCAATCGAAGGGCGGGACGAACAACGCCACCTCCCAGGTCGATGGGCTGAACATCGACTCGCGAAGGAGTTGAGTGAGCTGACCGCGCGAAAAGGGTTGGCCGTGACCGAAGGGCGTCGCTTCGCGTCGCGCCCACAGGCCACGCCTGTTCGGAACGACGATCAGCAGGCGTCCACCCGGTGCCAATACACGCCAGATCTGCCGCAGCATGACACGCAGTGCCTCACTGGCTTCGAGCCCGTGCACAACCAGCACACGATCCATGCTCTCGTCTTCGAGCGGCAATTCGCGCTCATCGACAAGACCGGTCAGGCATTTACCTTCCGACGGCCAGTGCAGCACGCCCTGCCGGGCCGGCATGAGGCCGACGACGCGTTGCGCCTTGCCGGCGAACGCGCCGAGATAGGGCGTCGCAAAGCCAAGGCCAAGCACGTTCAGCCCGGTTACATCCGGCCACACCGCATGAATGCGGCGGCCGATATGCTGGCGCGCGACGCGGCCGAGGCGCCGCCCATAAAAATCCCGGAGATCGATCACATCCATCGGCATGGACCAAAGCCTATCAGATTTAATGCTTTCCCGGCGACGGGTTCCCGACAGGGTCCGTTCGCACTAGGTTAGGGGCAACGACGCAACCGGGCGCCGAGGCCGAAAGCACGCTTCGATGACCGCCGGAAAAACCAGTACGAGGAGGCAATATGACCGGACTCCAGATCCACCAGTTCCCTTGTTTGAGCGACAATTACGGATATCTGGTGCATGAGCCGTCCTCTGGCGCCACCGCGACGATCGACACGCCTGAAGTCGAGCCGATCCTCAAAGCGCTCGCCGACAGGGGCTGGAAGCTGACCCACATCCTCAACACCCATCATCATTTCGACCATGCCGGCGGCAACGCTGCATTGAAGAAGGAAACCGGCTGCATGGTGATCGGGCCGCGGGGCGAGAAGGACCTGATCCCCGGCATCGATCGCGCCGTCGGCGAAGGCGACATTGTCGAACTCGGCGCGGCGAAAGCCCGCGTCATCGAGGTTCCAGGTCACACACGCGGGCACATCGCCTACAGCTTTGCCGACGACAAGATCGCCTTTGTCGGCGACACGCTGTTCGCGCTCGGATGCGGGCGCCTGTTCGAGGGAACGCCGCAGCAGATGTGGACCTCGCTCAACAAGCTGATGGCACTCCCCGACGACACGACGGTCTATTGCGCGCATGAATATACGCAGTCGAATGCGCGCTTCGCCCTCAGCGTCGAGCCGCAAAATGCCGCGCTGGTCGCTCGCGCCAGGGAAATCGACGAAAAGCGCGCCCGCGGCGAATGGACGGTGCCGACCACCATCGGTCTCGAGAAGGCGACCAACCCTTTCCTGCGCGCGGCAAGCCCCGATCTGCGCCTGACCGTCGGCATGCAGAATGCGTCGGATGTCGAAGTCTTTGCCGAGACGCGCAAGCGCAAAGACAATTTCTGAGATGCGGTCCCCCGGCGCGAAGTTGACGGCGGACGAGATCGTCGCCCTGCTCGGTCTCGAACCGCATCCCGAAGGCGGGCATTTCGTCGAGACTTTTCGCGACACCGCCGGCGACGGCCGCGCCCATTCGACGGCCATCTACTATCTTCTGAGAGCCGGCGAGCGCTCGCATTGGCATCGCGTGGACGCCGCCGAAATCTGGCACTGGCACGCCGGCGGGCCCTTGTCGCTCTCGATCAGCGCCGACGGCAAGACGCACGAAACGCGCATACTCGGGCCCGACATCATGGGCGGACAGCGGCCTCAACTGGTCATTCCGAAAGGCCACTGGCAAGCTGCGGAGCCGCAGGGCGATTTCACACTGGTCGGTTGCACCGTCGCGCCCGGCTTCGATTTCTCGGGCTTTGAAATGGCACCGCCGGATTGGAAGCCGGGTCGTTAACGCTGTCGCTTTCGCCCGGCCTGTGGCCCGTTTGCGCTGGTCGGCAGCACGGCCTGCGCTAGAATTTGCCCCGGGGGGCATGATGGGACGGCAGAAGCATGGGAGTGAGACACATTTCGACCTGGTCGGCCATCGTGACAATGCTGGTATTTTCTATATCGGCCGCGCGCGCTGACGATGGCTTCTGTCCGACGGATCCTGCCTATCCGGCGGCAACGCGCATCGTGCACGTGTCGACCGAGGACGGCCCCACCTACGGTACCATGCAGTATGCGCAGACGGCGTCGCTGGGTCCAAAGGAGGTCGCACTGACCTTCGATGACGGGCCGAACCCGGACAACACGTTGCGTATCCTCGACATTCTGGATCGACATTGCATCAAGGCGACGTTCTTCATGGTCGGCTACTATGCCGACAAACATCCGGAGCTTGTGCGCGAGGTCGCCGCGCGCGGACATGTCATCGGCACGCATACCTGGCTTCACCCGAACAGTCTCCGCCAACTTTCGCCGGTGCAGGCGCAACGGGAAATTCGCCGTGGCTTTGAAGCCGTTGAAACGGCACTTGCCGGCGCACCAATCGAAGATCGCCGACGCCTGGCGCCGTTCTTCCGCTTTCCGGGGCTCAACGACAGCACGGCGCTCATTCGCTGGCTCGGCGAACGGCATGTAGCAACGTTTTCCTGCGAGTTCGGTGCCGACGACTGGAAGCCGATCGGTTCGGCGGAAGTCCGCCGCCGCGCCATCCGCAACATCGCCTCGGTCGGACGCGGCATCCTGATCCTGCACGACACCAAGCCGCGCACGGCCGACATGCTTTCGTCATTCATCATGACGATGCGTGAGCAGGGTTACAGCTTCGTTCAGATCGCACCAGAGCCTGCGAGCGCCGCCCGCGCGGCCACCGCGCCCAACGGTCTTCTCGGCGTCGTGGAACGGTCTGTCGCCGACGCGCAGCAGGCGGTCACTGCCACGGAACCGTCACTTGAGCCAGATCCCGTCCTTCGCTAGGTTCTCTCATGATAAAAAGACCCACATCACAATCGATAACTCGCCGCGCGGCGCTGACGCTGACCGCAGGGGCTGGGGTTGTGCTCGCGGCGCCGTCGATTCTGCGTGCCGACGCGCCCTACAAGCGGGCGCTCAACCTGCAGAGCCTCAATTCTGGCGAAAAACTCAACATCGTCTATTGGGCGGATGGCGACTACCTGCCGGACGCAATCAAGCGCGTCG
>JAUXOE010000017.1 GCA_030682415.1 Parvibaculum sp. | reverse complement strand
GCCGCATCGCCGGCGGCGAGAATTTCGACTGGTATTATGCGAGCGAGGTCGACCGCGCGAGCCAGCTGCGCACGCCGATCGCCGACGGCGCTTATGGCAAGCCCTGGGTCTGGCGCGCCAAGGACATCAAGTCCTGGTGGTCGAACGCCCACCACAACCGGCCGGGCGGCATCGAGGCCGAAGCGCCGACGGCCTGGCTGCCGCAATCAAAGCCCATCTGGTTCACCGAACTCGGCTGCCCGGCCATCGACAAGGGCACCAACCAGCCAAACGTCTTTGTCGATCCGAAATCGGCCGAAAGCGCGCTGCCGCATTTCTCGCGCGGCACACGCGACGATTTCATCCAGCGCCGTTTCATCGAAGCGCAGATGAGCTATTGGAACCCGGCGCATGCCGATCATGTCGCCGGCGCCAATCCGGTGTCGGCGGTCTATGGCGGGCCGATGGTCGATCCGGCGCGGATCTTTCTCTGGACATGGGACGCACGACCCTTTCCGGCCTTTCCGGAACGGATCGACATCTGGACCGATGGCGAGAACTGGCAGCGCGGCCACTGGCTCAACGGCCGCATGGGCGCCGCGCCGCTTGCCGACCTTGCCGCGGCGGTCATGCGCGAGGCCGGCTTCGAGGAATTCGATGTCGGCGAATTGGGCGGCACGGTCGAAGGCTTCGTCATCGACCGGATCATCTCGCCGCGCGCGGCGCTGGAGCCGCTGATGCTGGCGCATTTCTTCGATGCGGCCGAAACGCAGGGCGTCATCCGCTTCCGTCATTTCGGCGACGTGCCGGTCGCGCGCCTGACGCCCGATGAACTGGCGGTTGACGACGACGGCGCCGCACCCGGCTATGCCTTGACGCGCGGGCAGGAGACCGAACTGCCGAACGCGGCGAAGATCGCCTATATCGATGGCGGCGGCGAATACCGGCAGGCGGCGGTCGAGGCGCGGCGGCTGGCCGGCCGCAGCGCGCGTGTGACGACGGCGACGTTGCCGATGGTGCTGACGCAACCGGCCGCGCAAGCGATCGCCGATATCTGGATGCAGAAAGCCTGGAGTGAGCGCGAGCGTGCCGCACTTGCATTGCCGCCGAGCCGTCTCGCGCTCGATGCCGGCGACGTGGTGACGCTCGAATTGCCGCATCGTGAAGCGCGTTTTCGCCTGACCGAGATCGCCGACACGCATGTGCGGAGCTGCCGTGGCGTCGGCACGGAAGAGAGCCTTTACGGGCCGGTCACGGCACCCGTCCGCTCAAGTTCGCCGGCGGCGGCACCGAGCTATGGAACGCCGCTCGCCGTCTTCATGGATTTGCCGCTGCTGACCGGCGAAGAGACGCCGCATGCGCCGCGTATTGCCGTGGCCGCCGATCCATGGCCGGGCGGCATCGCCGTTTTCAAAAGCGCCGGCGCGGGCTTCGCCTTTGACCGCGTGGTCACGCGGCCGGCGACGCTCGGCTTCACAATGACGCCGCTGATGCCGGGGCCGGTTGGCCGCTGGGACGAGGCGAACGAGCTGACGATCGCGCTCTCAAGCGGCGAGCTGGCCAGCGCCGACATGCTGTCAGTGTTGGCAGGCGCCAATGCCGCCGCTCTTGAAACGCAGGACGGCGACTGGGAGATCATCCAGTTTCGTGCGGCGCTGCTGGTCGCGCCCAATGAGGTGTTGCTTTCCGGCTTGCTGCGCGGACAGGCCGGTAGCGAGAGCGCCATGCGCGCGCCGCTCGCGCCCGGTGCGCGCTTTGTGCTGCTCGACGAAGCGGTGAACGAACTCGGCATGAGCGATGCCGAACGCGGCCTCGCACGGACCTGGGCCTATGGGCCGGCGCCGCTGCCGCTCGACGATGAAACCTATGTCAGCATCGAGCGCATTTTTGACGGTATCGGCCTGCGCCCGGTGAGCCCGGTGCATCTGCACGCGCGGCGCGGCCCCGGCGGCGATATTGAACTCGGCTGGATCCGCCGCACCCGCATCGGCGGCGACAGCTGGGCCGGCCTCGACGTGCCGCTCGGCGAGGAAAGCGAAGCTTACGAAATCGACATCCACGACGGTGAGGCGGTCAAGCGCGTTATCGCGGCAACAGAGCCGCGCGCGGTCTACAGCGCTGCCGACCAGATTGCCGATTTCGGCAGCACCGGATTTCCGGCGCTCGAGGTCACCGTCTGTCAATTGAGCGCCAGCTTCGGCCGCGGCGCGGGCCGACGCGCGACCTTGACCGTCTGACCGTTTTGTACCTTTCGCCCGCATCAAGGGCTCAACCGGAGGACCGAAACATGCTGGAATTTCTTGCATCGATATTGCCTGGCGGCTGGCTGGTGTGGCTCGAGGCCGCGCTGGCGATTGTCGGCGCCGCCTCGGCCATCGCCGCCGCAACGCCGACGCCGAAGGACGACACGCTGATCGGCAAGCTCTACCGGGTGCTTGACTGTGTGGCGCTGAATATCGGGCACGCCAAGGAAGAGGCCGATCGCCGGTATTTCTGAGAAAAACCACCCCCGGCGCCGGAAATCCGCGCCGGGGGTACAAATATTCGCTCAATATTGCATTGAAACAGACGGGTTCGATTAGAAGTCCTTTAAATATTTCACCATAAAATCGTCATTGTAGCGTACCCCGAACCGAACGGACTTGAGACGTCAGGGGGACAACTCCGATGGCCCGAAAGATCTTCTACAATCGCCGCTCACGCCGCCGTATGGCTGCGGTGGCCGGCATTTGCGCCTGCGCCGCGATGCTCTTTTCGGCGGGCGTCTATACCGGCAAGAATTATCCCGCCTTCTTCAGTATCGCGTCACTTCCGGTCACGGCGCAGGTCGCCGCCGATGTTGCACCGGTGACGCTTGCCGCAGCGGAATTCTGATCCGCCACCAGCCTTCGCGGCGCTCTTCCCCCACGATCTCCTTCCAAATCCGAAACGCCCCTGTTCCCACGCGGACAGGCGAACCATATCCTGCTAGAAACGCCTCCGAACGATAAGGGGCGACGGGCAGGAACGGCGTTTATGGATTTTCATCTCACCGGCAAGACGGCGCTCGTCTCGGGCGCGCATCGCGGCACGGGCCGCGCCATCGCGCATGCGCTGGCGCGCGAGGGCGCCGATGTGCTGGTGCATGGCTTTGCGCAAGATGCTGCCGACGCGGTCGCCGCCGAAATTCGCGGCCTCGGATTTTCGGCGCGTGGTATCGCGGGCGACATTCTGAACGATGCCGGTGCGGCCGAAGTCGCCGCCGCTGCCGGCGATGTCGACATTTTGATCAACAATTACGGCACGGCCGATGCGGGTTCATGGACGAAATCCGAAACGCCGGACTGGATCGAGGCCTATGAAAAGAACGTGCTGTCGGCGATGCGCCTGACGCGTGCCTTCATGGGCGCGATGCAGCGCAAGGGCTGGGGCCGCATCGTGATGCTCGGCACCATCGGCTCGACCGAGCCCGCCGCGCGCATGCCGCAATATTATGCGTCGAAGGGCGCACTGGCGACGATGACGATTTCGCTGGCGAAGGAACTCAAGGGCAGCGGCATCACCGTCAATCTCGTTTCACCGGGCCTGATCCGCACCAGGGAAGTCGAAGAACGGTTTCTGGCGCAGGGTCGCGAGCGCGGCTGGGGCACGACATGGGACGAGGTCGAGCCGCATGTGCTGAAGAATTTCATGGGCAATCTGACGGGAAAGATTCCACTGCCTGAGGAAATCGCCGATCTGGTGGCTTTCGTCGCCAGTCCGCGCGCGGGCGCGATCAACGCGCTGAATATCCGGATCGACGGCGGCACGACCGCATTGGTGACGTGAGGACAGAATGATGCAGGCCTTCCGCTTCGATCTTTGCGAACTGCCGGACGAAACCAGAGGCCTGCGCGCCGACGTGCGCGCCTTCCTCGCCACGGAACTGGCAAAGGTGCCGGCGGTGACGCGGGCGCAGACCTGGTCGGGGTCGGATCCCGAATTCAGCCGCAAGATGGGTGCGAAGGGCTGGATCGCGATGACCTGGCCGAAGAAATATGGTGGTCACGAACGCAGCGCCTTCGACCGCTATGTGGTGCTGGAGGAATTGCTGGCCGCCGGTGCGCCGGTCGGCGCGCACTGGATCGGCGACCGGCAATCGGGCCCGCTGCTGATGCGCTTCGGCACCGAGGAACAACGCCAGAAAATCCTGCCGCGTGTTGCGAAAGGCGAATGTTATTTCTGCATCGGCATGTCGGAACCGGATTCGGGCTCCGATCTCGCGGCAACGCGGACCCGCGCAGATAAGGTCGAGGGCGGCTACAAGGTCAACGGAACCAAGCTCTGGACCTCGGGCGCCCATACCGCGCATTACATGATCGGGTTGTTCCGCACCCATCTCGATCCGCAGAACAAGCATGCGGGGCTGACGCAATTTCTGGTCGATCTGAAAACGACCGAGGGCATTACGATCCGCCCGATCCGGGATCTGGCCGGCAAGGCGCATTTCAACGAGGTGGTGTTTCAAGACGCCTTCGTGCCCGACGACATGCTGGTCGGCACCGAAGGCGGCGGCTGGAACCAGGTGACGGCGGAACTTGCCTTCGAACGCTCCGGCCCCGAACGCTATCTCTCGAGCTTCATCCTGATGGTCGAAATGATCCGCGAACTCGAAAAGCGCGGCGGCGCGGAAGGCGCGCGCGAGATCGGCCGTCTCGTCGCGCATCTGGTGACGCTCCGGCAGATGTCGCTCTCGGTCGCCGGCATGCTCGACAAGGGTGAGAACCCGGCGCTCGAGGCCTCGGTGGTGAAAGACCTCGGCGCGATCTTCGAGCAGGACATGCCGGTGCGCGCGCATGAATTGCTGGGCATCGAGCCGACGGTCGGCGCGGGCAGCGACTATGAACAGGTGCTGGGTTATCTGACGCAGACGACGCCGTCCTTCTCGTTGCGCGGCGGTACGCGCGAAATCCTGCGTGGCATCATCGCCCGCGGGCTCGGGCTGCGGTGAGGAGCGGAACATGAACGAATTGCAGACGATCCTCGCCGACAGCGTCAACGGCTTGCTGGCCGAGCGCGTGACGAAGAACCTGATCCAGAGCGCCGAGGACGGCGTCTGGCCCGAAGCCTTGTGGAGCGAACTCGAAGCCAATGGCTTGACCCGCGTGCTGGTGCCGGAAGCGCAAGGCGGCGCGGGCGGTACATGGGCGGATGCGGCCATCGTGTTGAAGGCGGCGGGCCGCCATGTGGCGCCGCTGCCGCTGGCCGAGGCCGTGCTCGCGCATTGGCTGCTGGCCGAAGCCGGCATCGCCGCGCCCGACGGCGTGCTGACGGTGATGGAAGGCGATCTGACGCTTTCGGCCGGCAAGCTTTCGGGAACGGCACGGCGTGTGCCCTGGGGCCGTCAGGCGGCGCATGGTGTTGCGCTGGTCGGCGGCAATCTGGTGCTGGCGTCGCTCGACGGCGCATCGGTCGCGCCTGACATCAATGTGGCGCGCGAGCCGCGCGACACGCTGACGCTGAAGGACGCGGCGGCGCAATCCGCACCCGTCGCGCTGCCGGAGAACGCATTGCGGCTTTACGGTGCGCTGGTGCGGGCTTGCCAGATGGCCGGCGCGCTCGACTATCTGGCGGCGCAGACGGTCGCCTATGCCAATGAGCGGACGCAATTCGGCAAGCCCATCGGCAAGTTCCAGGCGATCCAGCAGCAGCTTGCGGTGCTGGCGACGCAGGCGGCTGCGACAGGCATTGCCGCCGACCACGCCTGTGCAAGTTTGAAAAAAGGCGATGCGGCATTCGAGATTGCCGTCGCCAAGATCCGCGCCGACGATGCCTCAAGCATCGCCACATCGATTGCCCATCAGGTGCATGGCGCGATCGGCTTCACTTACGAGCACGGGCTCCATTTCGCAACGCGCCGCCTCTGGTCGTGGCGCGCCGAGTTCGGCGCCGGCGCCGAATGGGCCGAAAGCCTCGGCCGCGAGACGATCGCCCGCGGTGCCGACGCGCTCTGGCCCTATGTGACGGCGCGATAGAATTTGCAACCGAAGAGAGAGCCCCGCCGATGAAAGTCTCCGAAGCGCTGAAGAGCCGCATCACCTGCCGCGCCTTTCTCGACAAGCCGGTGCCCGAGGCGACCGTGCGCCAGATTCTCGAAGAAGCGAAATACGCGCCCTCGGGCGGCAATCTGCAGCCCTGGCATGTCTATGTGGTGGCCGGCGACAGGCTGAAGGAATTTCTGGCCATCGTGGCCGAGAAGCAGAAAGACACGCCTTTCGGCGATGGTCTCGAATACGACATCTATCCGAAGGGCCTGACCGAGCCCTACAAGGGCCGGCGCTTCAAATGCGGCGAGGACATGTATGCATCCATCGGCGTGACGCGCGAGGACAAGGCGGGGCGCTTGCAGCAATTCTCGCGCAATTTCCGCCTCTTCGACGCGCCGGTGGCGCTGTTCTTCGCCATCGACCGGCAGATGGGCCTCGGCCAGTGGTCCGATCTCGGCATGTTCATCCAGTCGGTGATGCTGGCCGCCCGCGAGCACGGGCTGCACACCGCACCGCAGGAAGCCTGGGCGATCTGGTACAAGACGGTCGGCGAGTTTGTCGGGATACCGGAAGAGCTTATGCTGTTCTGCGGCATGGGGCTCGGCTATATGGATGAGGCAGCCCCCATTAACCAATTGCGCACGGATCGTGCCCCGCTTGAAGAATTCGTCACGTTCAGCGGCTTCTGAGCGGCGAATTCTGACAGGAAACCGCAACGCCCGTTCATCGCGGGTTCAGTCGGGATGGCTTAAGACCGGGGACATGGGACAGAAATTCACATGGGTCGCCCTGACGACCGCCGCTTTGGCCCTCTTTCTGATGGGGTCGGGGCCGGCGCGCGCCGATCAGGTGATCGGGCAGGCACCGGCGGCGGCGCTGCTGGTCGAGGCCCAGTATTGGGACCGCGACGACAATGCGCGCGACGCCGTGCGCCAGGGCCGCGTGATCTCGCCGGGACAGGCCAAGCAGGCGGCCCTGTCGAGCTATCCGGGCCGCTATCTCGACATGAGCCTTGCGGGCCAGACCTACTATGTGAAGATCAGAACGCCGGACAACCGGGTCGTCGTGGTGTCGGTCGACGCCACATCCGGCCGCGTCATGGGCGCCCGGTAAAAGGGCAGAAGCGGAGACAGGGGTATGCGGCTTTTGGTTGTCGAGGACGATCCCGACCTCAACCGGCAGCTTGTCGGCGCGCTGGAGGAAGCGGGCTATGTGGTGGACAGCGCCAAGGACGGCGAGGAAGGGCATTTCCTCGGCGATACCGAACCCTATGACGCCGTGGTGCTGGATCTCGGCCTGCCGGAAATGGACGGCGTGACGGTGCTCGAAAAGTGGCGCCGTGACGGCAAGATCATGCCGGTGCTGATCCTGACGGCGCGCGACCGCTGGTCGGACAAGGTCGCCGGTTTCGACGCCGGCGCCGACGATTATGTGGCCAAGCCCTTTTTCATGGAGGAAGTGCTGGCCCGCTTGCGCGCGCTGCTGCGCCGCGCGACGGGTCACGCGACCAGCGAACTCGAATGCGGGTCGGTCCGCGTCGATACACGCAGCTCCCGCGTGACGGTCGACGGACGGGCGATCAAGCTGACTTCGCTCGAATACCGGTTGCTCGCCTATATGATGCATCACCGCGACCGCGTCATCTCGCGCACCGAACTCGTCGAGCATCTCTACGATCAGGATTTTGACCGCGACTCCAACACCATCGAGGTGTTTGTGGGCCGCCTGCGCCGCAAGCTCGGCAAGGATGTGATCGAGACCGTGCGCGGGCTCGGTTACAGGCTGACGGCGCCGGAAGATGCGGTCTGACAGTCTCGCATTTCGCCTCGTTGCGGGGGCCGCGCTGTGGAGCGTCGTCGCGCTCGTTGTCGGCGGCCTGATCCTCTCGGCCATTTTTCGCAATTCGGTCGAGCGCAGTTTCGACGGGCGGCTCGACGTGCTGCTCGACAGCCTAATCGCGACCACCGAAGTCGACGCGGCCGGCCAGCTTGTCCGTGCCCGCGAGCTTTCCGAAACGCGCTTCGATCTCGCCTATTCGGGCTGGTACTGGCAGGTGTCGCCACTGACCGCGCGTCCGGCGTTGCGTTCGCGGTCGCTCTTCGACCAGTCGCTCGATCTGGCGCCGGGGCGCGACGCCGGCCGCAACGATTTCGGCCTCAAGGTCTTCGACGTTCTCGGCCCCGAAGATCAACGGCTGCGCGTCGCCGAACGGCGCGTTACGCTTCCCGATTATGATGTCCGGGTTTCCTTCGCGGTGGCCGGCGACCGCAGCGAGATCGATGCCGAGATACAAGGCTTCAATACGTGGCTTTTCGCCGCCATGGCCGCCATGGGGGCAGGTCTCATCGTCGCGCTGCTGATCCAGGTGCGTTTCGGGCTGCGGCCGCTCGAACGGGTGCGTCTGGCGTTGGCGCAAATTCGTTCGGGACAGACGACGAAGCTCGAAGGCGAATTTCCCTCCGAAATCGAGCCGCTGGCCGACGAGCTCAACCGGTTGCTCGACGGCAATCGCGAAGTGCTGGAGCGGGCGCGCACCCATGTCGGAAATCTGGCCCATGCGCTGAAAACGCCCCTGAGCGTGCTGACCAATGAAGCGCGCGCGCATGACAACCCGTTCGGTGAAACGGTGGACCGGGTGGCAGGGCAAATGCGCGAGCAGATCGATCATCATCTGGCGCGTGCGCGCATGGCGGCGTCGGCCAATGTGCTCGGCGTCAACACGCCGGTCGCCCCGGTGCTGACGCGAATCTGCCGCGCGCTCGAACGTATCCATGCCGATCGCGGGCTCGCACTCTCCGTCGATTGCCCGGAAACGACCGGCTTTCGCGGCGAGGCGCAGGATCTGGAGGAGGTCGCCGGCAATCTCGTCGACAATGCCTGCAAATGGGCCGCCTCGCGCGTCGTGTTGACGGTGACAGCCGGCGAGGCCCGAAACGGCCGCGCCTTCTTCATGCTGGCGGTGGAGGATGATGGGCCGGGTTTGCCGGAAGAGGCGCGCAAGACCGTATTGAAGCGCGGTACGCGGCTCGATGAAACCAAGCCTGGATCGGGCCTCGGACTCTCGATCGTGACCGAGATCGCGGAACTCTATGGCGGCGAATTGCGCCTCGAAACGTCGAAAATGGGCGGATTGCGAGCCGAACTCTATCTGCCGGCTTCATCCGACTGAAACGGCCGCGCCAAGCTGAACGCCAGATGAACGGCGCATTCAGCGTCCGCTCAACGGCGGTTTCCTATCCTCGTGACCGTTGGATCACCCAATCAGGACATGGGGTACAGCTATGAAGATCAAAAGCACTCTTCTCGTGGGCACTTTGGCCCTGGCGCTGGCGGGATGCCAGACGGGCGGCCCCGGCTATGGATATGGCGGAACGGGCCCGAAAGAAGGCTTCGGGACACTGGCTGGCGCCGTCGCGGGCGGTCTTGCCGGTTCGCAGATCGGCGGCGGCTCCGGCCGGCTCTGGGCCACAGGCGCCGGCGTTCTGGTGGGCGCGCTGGTCGGCAACAATATTGGCCGCAGCCTTGACCGCGCCGACCAGATGCATCTCCAGAATGCGTCCTACAACGCGTTCCAGTCCGGTCAGCGGACGCAGTGGCGCAATCCGGACAGTGGCAATTACGGATATGTCGAGCCGCGCCGTTCCTACCAATCGAATGCCGGCTATTGCCGTGAATACAGCCAGACCGTCTATATCGGCGGCCGCGCCGAGCAGGCCTATGGCACGGCGTGTCGTCAGCCCGACGGCAGCTGGCAGATCGTCAACTGACGCGACCGTCCGGCCTTCGTGAGACATCGATTTTGAAAGATGCCGGATGTGAAAAGGCCGCCGCTCTCCCTGAGGGAGGCGGCGGCCAGTTCGGAAACGGCAGCGACGCAGTCCGTTTGTCTTCTCTAATGGACCGCCCCGTTTGCGTCCATCTGTTTCGATCGCAGAGTCGCCGTGCCGGATACCGGTACGGCGATAAAGGATAAAGGCTCAGGCAGAAAGGCCCCCGGAAGTTTCCGACCTTACCTGCCTCGCCATACGACCCTCTGTCGAGATCGAAAACTTGGCGATGGCAAACGGTGTCACCAGACCGTTAGACATCGGATCACCTCCTTTCAATTGTTGAACCCAGTATCGAGAGCCTGAATCTCCCGGCCGCGCTCGTCAAGTGAATGTGTGTGAAGAATTGGCACGCACATGATCGGGTGTGAGGGATGGCCGTCATTACTGACATTTCCGGTGACGAAAGCAGCGCGTGTCATTGCGCTCACACGGCCGCCTGTCGCGAGGCCGGAACATTTCTGACAACGAATCAAAAGTTAATGGCCGGGTGCCGCGGTGGTGTCGGCGACCGGTGCGGGTTCCTCCGCGGCCAGCAGCGCTGCGATGGTCGTCGTGTCGGCCAGCTCCGCCTCCCGCGCCGCCAGCGTGCCGAAAAATGCCTCCACGCGTGGCTCGTGCGCAAGCGTCGTATCGTCGACCCGGCGCTTGTAGCGTTGCGCCCGCACAGCGGCCATGACATCGGCGATACGGGTCTTGTCGGCCGGACGGGTTGGCACAAAGCGGCTCGGATTGCCGGATGAAAAGGTCACAAGCCCGGCAGTGCACAAGGCACCGGCGATTTCGCCCATCGCCTCCATCGGCACATGCAGACGCCGCGCCAGCGCTTCCTCCGTCCACGGCGTCGATGCCCGGTCGAAAGCATCGTGGATCAGCAGAAGCGCTTGCACCGCCATGCGATCGAGCTGGCTGAGCGTCAACGGGTTGATGCCCGATTGCGCCGAGAGATAGCTGCGGTTCTGGTAGTAGAAGGCGATCGCGCAACCGCCGAGCAGGATCAGCCAGGCGGCATAAAGCCAGATCATGAAGAAGACCAGACTGGCAAAAGCCGAATAGATCGCCACATATTGCGCCGACTTGACGACGAAGGTGGCGAATGTCCAGCCGGCCGCGCCCCAGGTGATACCCGCCACAACAGCGCCGACAAGTGCTGCGTCGAACCTGACCCGCGTGTTGGGGATCATCATGTAGATGAAGGTGAACGCGGCGATCAGCACCGCGAAGGGCAAGAGCTTGCTCGACTGCTCGACGAGATAGACGACAAGCCAATACTCGGCGATGTCGCCGATGAAACTGTTGGAAATCGCACCGGCCATGATGCCGATGGCCGTCAAGACGATCAGCGGCCCGAGAATGCCCATGCTGACGATTTCGGTGAACTGTCGCGCAAAGGAGCGGCTGGCCTCGACATGCCAGATGCTGTTGAACGCCGCTTCGACCTTGTTGATCAGCGAGATAACTGTGTAGAGCAGGAAGGCGAACCCGACTGTGCCGAGCACGTTGACATTGACGCGTTGCACGAACTCCATCATGCGCGCGGTAATCTCCGCGCCCTGATCGCCAAGCGGCGACAGAAAGTCGGCCATGATGGTTTCGATATAGCTGTCGAAGCCGAAGGCGCGGAAAATGGCGAAGGCGATGGCGAGCGCCGGCACCAGGGCCAGCAGCGTCGTATAGACAAGGCTCATCGCCCGCAGGCTCAGCGCGCCGCCCACAAGTTCGCGGACGACCGCCCAGCCGATCCGCGCGGTCAGAAGCATGGTGCGCCGCCAGAAACTCTGGTCGTCGAGAGACTGATCCCAGACAAGGTCGTGGAGGCGCTCAATGAGCGAAGCAGAGCCGAACATGGCGCCATGGTAGACGCGGCGTCCGACAATCGAAAGGCCCTCCGCCGTGAGGGGAGGGCCTTGGCTTTTTCAGGGACGGGCGAGGTCGCCCGCGCCGATGCTGTGTCGATCAGCCAAGTACCAGATTTTCGGCGGAGGAGCGGCCGTTGCGCCCCTCGACCAGTTCATACTGGACCTGCTGTCCTTCCTGCAGGGTCTTCTGACCAGCCTGCTCGACGGCCGAGATATGGACGAAAACGTCCTTGCTCCCGTCGGCAGGCGCGATGAATCCGTAACCCTTCGTGGTGTTAAACCACTTCACGACTCCGCTAGCCATTGTGCGTTGAATGCCTCGTATAGAGATAGAACGAACGAATACCGCCGCAAAAGGCGGCATCCAGCCAAAAACGCTACCATCGAAAATTGGCTCCGGCCAACGAAAATCCGGTGCCGAACAGGGCGAATCCGGGGGCCCGGCCCCTCCCGGTTCATTGGCAAAAATGGCGAATTTCGGTCATTTGTGGCGATACGGAACCAAATTTTAAGTACGGATGTCTAGGTTTGAGCCAAGGGCGGCAAGGGGCACGCCGAGTTCATCCGGGACGTCATGGCCAACGAACCGAACGCATCGCTGTCAGAGCGCCTGGCGAACTACCTGGCGCAATTGCCGCCGCCTGCCGTGGTGAAGCTTGCATCGGGGCTCGAACGCGAGAAGCTGCGCGGCACGGCCGGTCTGCCCTACGAAACGATCCTTTCGGGTCTGCGTCCGCTGTTGGCTGCCTTCCGGGGCGTGCGGCCGGGCATGGCCGATCCAGTGCGCCGTTTCTGTCAGCCATTCGAGGATCTCCTTTCCGACGAAGACAGCATCGACCGCCAGCGGGGCCGCATCGCGCGTCGCGTCATCGAGCCGATGTGGACGTGGCTCGAAACCGAACTGCTGCCGGATGCGCTGCCCGATCTGGCCGGGCGCATCATCGATCACACATTGAAAAACGACCGCATCGCGCTCGATGCGGCGGTGTCGGTGCTGCATGCCTCCGCCGCCGCCGCTATCGAGGCAGCACTCGACGAGGCACGTCGTGACGCAACCCGACGCCGGGAGATCGAAGCGCAGCTCGGTGGAGAAACGGGCATCGAGGATGCACGCGCCATTGCGGCTGTACTGTCGATCGCGCCCGCCATGCTGAAGCTGCAGTCGATCTTGCCGAAAGCCGTTGCCGATTTTGACGAGGGGCAAGTCAACCTCGTCAAGGAGCTCTACGACGATGCCCGCGAGAGATCGGCCGAAGTGGCGCTCTATGTGCCCTTTGTCGCCATGGCGCGTCTCGCCGAGTCCTGGCAGATCCTTCGGCTCGCGCGCAAGGTCGCCCACTATCGCAATGACATGCTGATCAGCCGCAGCGAACTTTCGGTTCTGGGCGACTTGCTGCTCGCCGACATGGACCGGATCGCCCGCAGTGCCGAAGGCAAGCGCCCGGGACAAGCCGATCTCGACAAGCTGCTTGAAGATGTGCGGCGTTTTGCGCGCATGTCGAAAGGGTTCACCGCCGAAATCGATTTGCGACGTCACGGCGAGTGGGGACAACGTCTGCTGGGTGCCCGTGCGCGTCTCTCGGCGGCGCTCTCGCAGGAGATGGCGCGCTTCGAAACCGATCTGCCGCGTGCCTTGCCGCTGCACCAGATTGGACAATATGGGCGGGGTGGGCCGCTGCGTCCCGATCTTTCGAAAGCGCCAGACCCGGCGCGCGCCGCCCGCATGGGCACCTGCCTGCGTTTCATTCGGGGGCTGGCGCCAATATGCGATGCGGTTGGCGCGCAAAGTCACTGCAACAGCATCCGCGGACAGATCACAACCTATCTCAACGTCTACGAAGACCGGCTGCTGGACGAGATGAGGGCCGCAAGCGGATCGGCACGCATGAACGCCGAAGCATTCATCGAGATCGCTGCCGGATTTCGCGAAGCACTTGGTGAAGATCGACTTGCAGATGTGTTGCGACGCCGCGCTGGCGTGGCGCTGCAGGCAGCGAGCTAGAACTCCGTCTCATAGGCAAAGAGACCCGGCATGCCGCCGGTGTGCAGAAATACCAGCGCCTCGACATCGGCATGGCGGCCCGCCACAACCTGGGCGATGAAGCCGGCCATGCCCTTGCCGGTATAGACAGGGTCGAGCAACACACCTTCCTCGCGTGCAAGGCATGCGACTGCCGCGATCATTTCCGGCGTCGGCATGCCGTATCGCGCGCCGAGATGCGCGCCGTCCAGGACCACCGCATCGTGGCTGGGCGATGAACACCCCAGCAGGGCCGCCGTCTTTGCGGCCAGCGCCTGAATGTCGTCGGTCATTGCGCCGTTGTCGGCACGATAGACATTGATGCCCGCGATCGACGGACCGGCGCCGCGCAACATGCGGCCCGCGACGAGACCGGCCTGTGTGCCGCCACTCGATGAAGCATGGACGATCCGCGACGCGCCGAAGCCGCGCACGCCGATCTCGTCGGCGATCTCGAGATATGCGGCGACATAACCAAGCGACCCGACGGCGTTCGAACCGCCGACCGGCACCAGATATGGTTTGCCACCGCCGGCCTCGATCTCCGCCATGATGCGTCGAAAGACGGCCCCCGCGTCGGCATCGGCGGGCTCGACGCGAATGTCTGCGCCAAGAATGCGGTCAAGCAGCAAGTTGCCCGACCGGCGATAGGCGAGCCCGTCATAGGGCACGCTGTCGAAGAGGACCAGCACACATCGAAGGCCCGCCGCGGCTGCCGCCGCTGCCGTCTGCCGCGCATGATTGGATTGCAGCGCCCCGGCCGTCACGATCGTATCGCAACCTTTCTCCAGTGCATCGCCGATCAGAAATTCGAGCTTGCGTGTCTTGTTGCCGCCACCGGCCAGCCCCGTGCAATCGTCACGCTTGATGAACAGGCGCGGCGGCATTGTGTTCATGCGTTGTGCCAGCACCGCCCGCAGGCGCGTCATCTCGGTGAGGGGCGTTGGCAGATGAGCGAGCGGAAAGCGGGAAAAGCGGGCGAGGGGGTCCGTCACCGTCAGACAATCCCTTCGGCACGAAACGCGGCGATTTCGCCGGCCGAATAGCCGAGCTCGCCCAGAATGATGTCGGTGTGCTCGCCGAGAACCGGCGCGCGCTCCCGGACTTCCGCCGGTGTGCGCGAAAGCCGGATCGGCGTTTCCATGACCGGGGCGGGAGCCGGCAGACCCGGAAAGTCGAGCGGTTTCAGATAGCCCATGTCGCGGATGTGCCGGTCGTCGAGGGCTTGCTGCGGCGTATAGACCGGCCCGGCGGGCAGGCGCGCCTTTTCGAGTTCGGCCAATGCTTCCTCGGTCGTGCGCGTTTCAGCCCAGCGCGCGGTGCGCTCCGACAGGACCTTGCCATTGTCGCCGCGCGACAGATCGTCCTTGAAGCGCGGATCGGTGAGCCAGTGCTCCTCGCCCATCAGTCGCGCCCAGCGTTTGAACAATGGCGCGCCGATCGCCTGCACCAGAATCCATCCATCTTTCGTGCGCACAATGTCGGCCGGCCCCGCATAGGGCGAGCGATTGCCGATGGCGACGCGATCGGTGTGACGCAGCTGCTGCTCGATCAGATGAAAGTTGAAATAAGCCAGCGCCGTCGATAGCAGCGCGCCTTCGACGATCTGGCCCCGGCCGGATTTCTGCCGCTCCATCAGCGCCGCCATCGTGCCGAAAGCGGAGAGCGAGGCGGTACCGAAATCGACCCAGGGCGCATAGCTCTTGACCGGCTCGTCCGGGTAACCCGTCAGATGGGCCGCGCCGACCATCGACTGCGCGACGCCGTCGAAGCCGGTTCGCTCGCTATAGGGGCCGCCATGACCGAATGCCGATACGGTGGTCAGAATGATGTCGGGCTTGACCGCAGTAAGGCTCTCATAGTCGAGCCCCATTGCTTTCAGGGTCGAGGGCGGCAGGTTTGCGACCACGACATCGGCCGTCGCGACCAGCCGGCGGACGATGCCACGGCCGGTTTCCGTCATCGGATCGAGTGTCAGGCCCTTCTTGTTCCGGTTCATCTGCAGGAACATCGCGCCTTCGCCGCCTTCACCGGGACCGGCGCCCGGCACGATCGGCTGCACGAAACGATCCTCGCTGCCTTCGCGTTTTTCGATGCGGATGACCTCGGCGCCGATATCGCCCAGAAGCGCGGCGCAGTAAGGGCCGGCGATATAGCGGCCGAAATCAAGCACGCGGATGCCTGCCAGAATGCCGCGCGCCGAATTGTCGTCACCGTTCCGTTCCGCCATGTCGTTTGCCTCTCCCTGAACATTCGCTCTGTCTCGTTCTGGTACACCGGACAGATGCGGAAACGATAGGCGGCGCGTCGGTTTTGCGGAAGGCCGCCGGGGGAAATTTTTCGTTTTATTTAGCCTTTGGTCCGTAATGTAGCTGCTCGCGACGGGTGGGGAGACGCGTCGAAAAGTAATACCTGTGAGAAAGGGAGCCGCGTGAGGGGGTCCGAGGACACGGCCGAAGAAGCTTTGCCCGAATCCGGTGCGGACGCGCCGGAGGTCGAGCGCGCCTTCCGCTGGACCGGCGAGTTCGCCGATCCGTCGCTTGAGGACGCTTACGCGCGCGCGAGCTGGACCGAGACACGCGCGCGGCTGCACGTCGTGCTGATCGCCGTCTACATCTTTGTCGGCTGGGCTGCGTTTGATCTTCTGCTGATTGGGCCCGGTTGGCCTTTTGCCGCGCTGACGGTGGGTCGTCTGGCAACGCTCGCTGCCATTCTCATCGCGCTCAAGCGTTTCTCCAGCTACGACGACCACGCGAAATTCATGTCTTGCGCCATGGTGACGCAAGCGCTGGTCGCGATCGTCGCGCCACTCTCGCTGGTACTGGGGCATGTGGATTTTTCCGCCAGTCTCCTTGCGATTGTGGTGGTGCTCTTCGCCTTCTATATCGGCATGCCGACGGCGTTGCTGTCGACGCTGACCATATCGGCAGCTTTGAGCTTTGCCTTTGTGGCGATCTGCCCATGGTTGGCGGATGTTCAGTTGACGGCGCTCGGGCAGATCGGCGCGCTTTTTGTGGTCGTCAACGCCATTGGCGTTGAGTTGGTGCGGACCGCTAACCGTCTGCGACGCGCCGGCTTCCTGACGCTGCTGCGCCAGCAGGAACTCTACGATCAGCTGAAGCGTGAAGTCGAAGTGCGGCGCGAGGCCGAGCAGGCGGTGCGTTCGACCGAAGAGAGTTTCCAGAGCCTCTTTTATGCCGCGCCCTTGCCCATCTCGCTGATCGACCCGGCGAACTATCGGCTGGTTCAGGCCAATATTGCTGCGCTGAAGCTCTTTGGCATTTCCGAGCAAGATGCCGTTGGCTTCGATGTCAGGGCTTTCTTTGTCGAGGAAGATCTCGATGCCCGTCTCGAACGTCTGTTGGTCAGCGGCCGCGCCGGGGTGCCGGTCGAGTTCAAGTTGAAGCGTCGCGACGGTTCGCCGATCTGGGCGCTGGTGTCGGCGGCGACGGTGCAGTTTCATAGCCGAACGGTGCTGTTGATCGGCATTCAGGACGTGACGGCGCGCCACAAGGAGGCCGAGACGTTGCGCGAAGCGCGCGATCTGGCGACAGCGGCGAGCCGTTCGAAGTCGGAATTCCTGGCCAATATGAGCCACGAACTGCGCACGCCGCTCAACGCCATTATCGGCTTTTCGGAAGCGCTGGAGCGCGAGCTGTTCGGTCCGGTGGGAAATCCGCGATATCGCGAATATGCCGAGGACATCCATGACAGCGGCGTTCATCTGCTGAGTCTCATCAACGACATTCTCGACCTGTCGAAGATCGAAGCCGGTCATTTCAAATTGCATGAAGACGAAACCGAACTCGATCACCTGATCCATGCGGCAACCCGCATCGTTCGTCACCGCGCCCAGCAATCGAATATCGCCATCGAATGCGATCTGCCCGCGCCGCCGCTCTTCCTGGTCGCCGACGAGCGGGCGCTGAAACAGGTGTTGATCAATCTGGTTTCGAATGCGGTAAAGTTCAGCCCCGAAGGAAGCGCCGTAAGAATCGAGACGCAGGTTTGTGCCGAAAGCCTGCGCATTGCCGTCATCGACAAGGGGATCGGCATTGCCGAAGACGATATTCCGAAGGCCTTGACGCCTTTCACCCAGGTCGACGGCTCGTTGTCGCGGGCGCATGAAGGCACCGGGCTCGGACTGCCGCTCGCCAAGCACCTGACGGAGTTGCATGGCGGCACACTCACCATCGAAAGTGAGGTAGGCGTCGGCACAACCGTCTTTGTCAACCTGCCGCTCTCACGCATCGTCGGCCGTGACGCATCGTCGAAAGAAACGGCGGCGATCTAGCTCAGCGCGCGCCGGGCCGGTAGCTCTCCACGACGTGATCCGCCAGGTCTTCTTCCTCGAAACGCACAGGCTTTGTCTGCATGGCGGCGAAAAGCGGTGCTTGATCGGCATAGTGGGGCGAGCTCTCGTCGCGCGTCGCAGTGCCGAACTGGTGAACGCTTTCCGACTTCAGCCGTCCGGCACGGTCCCACTCCACAAACATGATCAGCGTGTCGCCGCCCCGCGCCGTCAATGTGCCGTCGTCTTGCAGCGCACCGTAGATCGCCCGCAGCGTATCGGGCCCGCCATCCACCGGCAGGTCGACGCTGCCGCGTCTCAATCTGTTGACCTCGCCCCATGCCGGATCGAGCCGGCCGTGATGGGTCTTGAGCGTTCCAATCGCATCGCGCAACGTATCGAGTGCCGCTGGCGCCTCGCGTCCGGCAAGACCGGCACGGACCACCGGTTCGGCCATCAAGACGCCGAGAGCCGCGCCCCGGCTCTCCTGGTTCGCCACGCGGTCCCAACCGGCGAGAATGCGCTGTGCCTCCGCCAGATCGGCATCGTCACCGGCGTCGGCCTGCAATATCTGGTCGATCAGTTTCGCCATATGCGTGCCGTCGCTGTACTGGAGATCGTATTTGTAGACACGGAATTCCTCGGCCGTGATCGACCGGTCGGCGCCCCATGTCTCCTCGGCGCGCAACGCCCGGTTGGTCATGTCGGTCTGGATACCCATCGACGCCGGAAAATCTTCCGGCTTCAGATTGTC
>JAUXOE010000016.1 GCA_030682415.1 Parvibaculum sp. | reverse complement strand
TGCGGAACGTGGCAGGTCGTGCTCCGGTCCGTCGCGGACCCCGTTGTCATCAATGTCAAACTGAATGCCCCGGATGATCATCACCTGTCCATCCTGCTCGACGCGGTACCCGGTAGAGGCTTCCTCCTTTGCACCGGCAGGGCGGAAAGTGCGCTGCGCCAAATGCGGCCAGAGCTGGCATCAGGCACCGCCGGCTGACCTCGACGACCGCCCGCAAGCAGTCGCCGAGGCGACAGTGGCTGCACCGGTGGAGGGTCCTGCGCCAACGCCGCCATTTGCGGCTGCGGCGGCGCGCAAGAAGATTTTTGGCGAGAAGCCGGCACCAGGCAAAGCGCCTGAAAGCCCGGCACCTCCCGGTGGCAACGCCGCTGACGACGATGATGATGTGGTCTTTGCGGATACGCCCGACGTCCCGCCAAGCACCACCGACATCGGCAACCGGTTTCGCGCCCAGGTTCGGCGCGCGGCGTCGATGCGGCGTGGCAAGGCACTCAACGCAGCCGGCTGGGTTGTTCTGGCGCTGTTCGTGGGCGGCACCCTGATGGGTGGCTATCAGTGGCGCGCTGATATCGCATCGTTCTGGCCGGCGACGACCCACGTCTATGCGGCGGTTGGTGCGCCGGTCAATTTGCGCGGCCTCGAGTTCCGCAATGTTGCCTATGAACGGCAGGAGGAGCAGGGCCTGCCGGTGCTGGCCGTGACCGGTGAAGTCGTCAATGTCAGTGGCAAGGCTGTCGCGTTGCCACGATTGCGCGTCGGTTTGCGCGACGGCGACCAGAACGAACTCTATCATTGGACATTTGCGCTCGGTCAGAACGAGTTGCCGGCGGACGAGGTGGCGAGCTTTGTCACCCGACTTTCGAGTCCGCCTGTCGAAGCACGGGACATTGAGGTTCGTTTCGTTCGGGACCGGGACGATGCGGGTGCGGCAGACGCCGCTGCACCTGCGACGGAATAGGGTCTTGAGCCAGATTGTGCCGCGTGGCACCCACATCACCGTTCTCTATTCAGCGGAAGAGATTAGCGAACGCATACATGCGCTGGCCGGCGAAATCGCTGCTGCAATGGGTCACAATCCGCTTGTCGTTCCGATCCTGAAAGGGAGCTTCATTTTCGCCGCCGATCTTCTGCGCGCGCTACACGAGGCGGGCGTAGAGCCGGATATGGATTTCATCGGTCTTTCGAGCTATCGCACGGGCACACAGTCGCTCGGCGAGGTGCGTCTTGTACGCGACACAGAGATGGAGATCAGTGGCCGCGATGTGCTGATTGTCGATGACATACTGGAGTCGGGCCGGACGCTCGCCTTTGCCAGAAATCTGATGGCCGCACGCGGTGCACACACGATCCGGACCTGCGTCTTGTTGTACAAGCCGGGCAAACTCGCTGTCGACGTGGCCGCCGATTTTGTCGGTTTCGAGTGTCCCGACCGATTTGTTGTTGGCTATGGCATGGATGTCGCCCATGCATATCGGCAATTTCCGTATATCGGTTTTGTGGAGCACTGACGATGGCGCGCATTCTTGTCGCTGAAGACGAACCCGATGTCAGGACTTTTGTTATGCGCGCGCTCAAGGGTGCAGGTCACGATGTCGATGGGGTGGGTGACGGGAGCGCGGCGCTTGAGGCGTTGTCGCGCGCGCGCGCCAGCCGGGTTCCTCATGATCTGTTATTGACCGACATTTTGATGCCGGTGATGGACGGTGTGTCGCTGGCGCTTGCCGCTTCGCGCGATGCGCCGGCGCTGCGCATCATGCTGATGACAGGCTATTCCGATCAGCGCGAACGTGCTCACGGGCTCGAAGCCATCATCCATGACGTTCTACTCAAGCCATTCACGCTCGACGAGCTTGTTCTCCGCGTTGCATCGGTGCTGGACGGCTCCGCCTAGAAGCGCTGTAGCAGCCGATCGAGATATTCGAGTTCGATCCGGGATCGGCCGAGTTCGGCGGCGCGCCTGCGCAACTCTTCGAGAATTTCCCGTGCGCGCTGCATGTCTATCTTGTCGGGCACAGCGACGTCCTGCCCCGAGTCCGGCCCCGGCATTGACCGGCCGAACGGGTCGCGTGATCCGCTGCGTCCCCGGCCTTCCTGCCGCCCCGCCATTCCCTGCATCAGCTGGTCGGCCATGGCTTGGGCACCGGCGCGCATTTCGTCGATCGCCTGCCCTTGCGCGCCAGCGGCGCGGTCGGCACGGCCGTCTCCCAACCGCTCCTCGGCATCCTGCATCGACCGTTCGGCATTGCCGAGTGCGGCCGGCACATCGGCGCCGCTTTCGCCCAGCCGCCGAAGGACCTCGCCCAGCTCGTCGCGCAATGCCTGTTGTGCATCGGCAAGCGCCTCGAGCGACGGGGCCGATCCCGCCCCGCTCTCCTGCGGCAGCTGGCCTGGCAAGCCGGCACCGGATTGCTCTCCCTCGCCGCCATCCTCGTCAGCGCCGTGCTGCATCGCGCCGAAGGTCTGATCCATCAGATCGCGCTGTTTGGCGATCATCTCACCCATCTGGTCGATCGCCTGTGCCATTGCCGCCTCACCCGGACCCATCGGTCCGGCCTGCCCGGGCATTTGCAGATTTTCGAGGATGGCTTGAAGCTGCTGAAGCATGGCCTGGGCCTGGTCGCGCGCACCGCTTTGCGCGAGTTCGCCGATCGCGTTCAGCATGTCTTCAAGTTGTTGGCGTTCGATCGTCGGTGCATCCGTGAGGGCGTCGGCCAATGGCGGCATTTCGAGCATCGGTCCCTGGTCCGCCATCAAGGCGTCCATGTAGCGGTTGAAGGCGTCTTTCAAGTCAGACATCAACCGTGCGATCTCGTTCTCGCTTGCGCCCTGGCTCAACGCATCCGCGAGTGCTTTCTGTGCGTCGCGAAGGTCCCTTTCGGCCAGCGAAAGATCGCCATTCTCGATACGCAGCGCGATCGACCAGAGAAGATCAAAAATGCCTGTGAGGTCGGCGTCTCGTCGCGCCTCTGTCAATCGCCAGTAGGCGGCACGAAGGGAAAGGTAGACGACCTTGTCCTCGATATAGCGATCGGCGTCCTGCGTAAAATTGTCGATGAAGCGTGCAACGCTGGCGCCCGAGCGTGGATCAAGCGCGAGACGGCGGCGCTGTTCGATAACCGCGCTTGCCAGGGGGTCGGTGAATATGCGGGCCGGCAGCACCATCTCAACCGGTTCGGCCATACCCTCCTGGTTCGCATCATCGCGTGCCACCAGCGTGATCGTCACCGGCAGTCCGGCCCAGGGATGAGGTGTCAGATCAGCATAGGTTTCGCCCGTGACCTCGCGTGGACGCAGCGATGGCAGCGGCAGTTGCACATGAGGCGCGGTCACGCGCGGTTCGGCCGCCGGTCGCGCCTCTTCCTGTTGGGGGCTTGCACCGAGATCAAGCTCAATGCGCGCCTCGGCGCCGACGACACCGTAATCGTCCGACATTTTGTAGGCGAACCGCAAGGCACCCGATGCCGATTGTGCCAACGGCTCGCTCAGTTCGATTTGTGGCGCTTCGTCGGGCGTCACTTCGATGTGCCAGCCGCGAATCATGCGGCCTCCTTCGGTCAGCGTGAAATCGGCTGTCACTGTCAGCGACGCGTCGATCATATGGTTGCTCTCGCCGACGGTCTTCAAAGCCTGGGGCCGCTCTCGCGCGTCGCCATTGTGGTTTTCGAGAACAGGCGGATTCCTCAATCCGTGCACGCGCAGCGACAGGACGCTGCCTTGTGGCGTGCGGATCGCCCCTTGCGCCCGCTGGACTTGATCGCCATGACGGTCGAGATAGTGCGGCGGCATTCCAGTATAGGCCGGCGGTGTAATCCAGGCTTCAATGGTTGCCTGCATGGAGGCGCCTGCACCCGGCAGCAGTGCGGCGGCAATGCGGTCGATGCGGCCGGGGCCTGTGCCGGCAATTGCGACGACCAGCAGTAGCAGCACGGCCGCGCGCAACGCGCGTGGGTCGCGCGCGGCAAGGCCCGGCTGCGGCAGGCTGAGGCGGAGCTTGCGCAATCGCCCGCTCACCCAATGCTGATGGGCCGTCCAGAGCGCCGGGTCGCCGGTGGATTCCGAGGCGACATCTTCATAGGCTGAAAGCGGGGAATGGTTCAGGCCGGAGGATTTTTCGAGATGACGAAAGGCGCCGGTCCGCGTCGGCCATTCGAATTCACGAAACCCGCGCCAGAGCGCCCACATGGTCAAGGTGCCGAAGCCCGCCAGAAATATCCAATGCAGCGGCAGAGGCAGTAATACGAAAGCGCCGAACAGGGCCAGGACCAGGAATATTCCGGCCAGGCTGGCCGCCGGCCAAACGGCGGGCCAGAACGCCTGCCAGGCCAGCAGCGCGCGCGCAATTCGCACACGCCGCTCGATATGCGGCGGCAGCCGCATGGCGTGTGTCTCGGCCGTATCCTGTGCGTTTCGTTCGGGGCCGGTCAAAGCTATCCGCCCTTTTTGTCATCGGCTGGGCATGCAGCGGATGATGACGCCGTCAGTCCAGCCAGCCCGGAATGATATCCTGATTCAGGATTGCGTCATAACTGGGGCGTGCGCGCACCTCGGCAAAGTCGCTGTCGCGCACCATCACTTCGGGGATCAGAGGGCGCGTATTGTAAGTGGAGGCTTGCACGGCTCCATAGGCGCCCGCCGACATGATGGCGACCAGATCGCCGCTCTTCAGGCGTGGCAAATCCCGGCCCTTGGCGAAGAAATCGCCGGTTTCGCAAACCGGCCCCACGACGTCGTAGACAAGGCGCTCCGCGCCTTCCGCCGGCTCCGCTATCGGGCGGATGTCGTGGAAAGCATCGTATAGCGTCGGCCGGATCAGATCGTTCATGGCGGCATCGAGAATGAGAAAGGTGCGGTCGTCGCCAAGCTTCTCATAGATGACGCGTGTGACGAGAATGCCGGCATTGCCGGCGATCAGGCGGCCCGGTTCGAAGGTCAGCTCGCAGCCGAGATGGCCGATCGTGCGCTTCACCATCGCCGCATATTCGTCGGGATGCGGCGGCACATCGTTGTCGCCGCGATAGGGAATGCCAAGGCCGCCGCCAAGGTCGATATGGCGGATCGCGTGGCCTTCGGCGCGCAACGCTTCGACCATGCCGGCAACGCGTTCAAAGGCGGCCGCAAAAGGCTCGAGTGTCGTCAGCTGGCTGCCGATATGCACATCGATTCCGCTGGCCTCGATGCCCTTCAGTTCGCGTGCCCGTGCATAGACGGCCGGCGCGCGCTGCCAGGAAATGCCGAACTTGTTTTCCGCCTTGCCGGTTGCGATCTTTTCATGGGTCTTCGCATCGACATCGGGGTTGACGCGAAGAGCGACGCGCGCGACGAGGCCGCGCGCTGCGGCCAGTGCCGCCAGAAGCTCAAGCTCGGGTTCGGATTCAACATTGAACTGGTCGATGCCCGCTTCGAGCGCGAAGGCCATTTCGCCTTCGGTTTTGCCGACGCCCGAAAAGACGATCTTGTCCGGTGTCACGCCTGCTGCCAGCGCGCGGCGAAGTTCGCCTTCCGAAACGACGTCGGCGCCCGCGCCGAGGCGGGCCAGCGTCGCGATCACGGCTAAATTGGAGTTGGCTTTGACCGAATAACAAATGCGTGCCGGCTGGTTTCTGAAAGCAGCGGCGAAGACATTATAGTGCCGTTCGAGCGTCGCGCTGGAATAGCAATAGAACGGCGTTCCGACCGCCGCCGCGATGTCGGGGATCGCCACGTTCTCGGCATGCATGATGCCGCCGCGATAGTCGAAATGATGCATGATGCGGCGTTCAGTCGTCGTTGCCGCGCGTTGCGCGGGGTGTGCCCATGCCGTCTTGCATCGGGAAGAAATCGATCGGCGGCTCTTCGTCTGCGGCGAGTTTGGCGTCGGCCACGGCCGGCGCGGGTGCTGCGCCGCGCGGCGGTTCGAGCGGACCCTTCTTGCCGCAACCGGCGATGGCGGCAGCGAGAAAGACACCAAGTATGGCGATCGTGATGTGTCGCATGGTCATTCTCCCCGTCCCTTTTCAGCGCCTTCGCGATCGAGTTCGGCGCGCCAGCGCGCGGCGGCCGCACGCACATTCTCGGGCGCCGTGCCGCCAAAGCTCATCCGGCTTGCGACCGAGTTGTCGACGCCCAAAACAGAGTATAGCTCATCGGTGATGCCAGGCTCCACCTCACGCATTTCGTCGAGCGTCAGCTTGTCGAGGTCGACACCCTTCTTCTCGGCCTTCGCCACCAGCGCGCCGGTTGCATGATGCGCTTGCCGGAACGGCATGCCAAGAGCCCGCACCAGCCAGTCGGCAAGGTCGGTCGCGGTCGAAAAGCCGCGCGACGCCGCGGCGCGCATCGTCTTTTCGTTGACGGTCAGGGTCTCGACCATGCCGGCCATGGCCGCAAGCGACAGCGACAATGCGTCGAGGGCGTCGAATGTTGCTTCCTTGTCTTCCTGCATGTCCTTGGAATAGGCAAGCGGCAGACCCTTCATGACAATCAGAAGCGTCGTCAACGCGCCGACGACGCGGCCCGTCTTGGCGCGTACCAGCTCGGCCGCGTCGGGGTTGCGTTTTTGCGGCATGATCGACGAGCCAGTGGTGAAGCTATCGGGTAGCCGCACGAAGTCGAAGCCCGGCGTCGACCAGATGACGATTTCCTCGGCAAGCCTGGAAAGATGCGTTGCACAGATCGCGGCGGCAGCCAGTGTTTCGAGCACAAAGTCGCGGTCCGATACGCTGTCGAGCGAATTGCGCGTCGGGCCGTCGAAGCCGAGATCGGCAGCCGTTCTGGCGCGGTCGATCGGAAACGACGTGCCGGCCAGCGCGGCCGCGCCAAGTGGGCTCTCGTTGAGCCGTCTGCGCGCGTCGGAAAGCCTGCCCCTGTCGCGCGCCGCCATTTCGACATAGGCGAGGCAATGATGGCCAAATGTCACGGGCTGCGCGGTCTGCAGATGTGTGAAGCCCGGCATGATCGTTGCCGCATGGGCCTCGGCCTTTGCCACCAGTGCGAGCTGAAACTCCCGGAGCTGACCGTCGAGATGGTCGATCATATCGCGGACATAGAGCTTGAAGTCGGTTGCCACCTGGTCGTTGCGCGAGCGCGCGGTGTGGAGCCGCCCGGCAACCGCGCCGATCAGCTCGGCCAGCCGCGCCTCGACATTCATGTGGATGTCTTCAAGTTCGCGCTTGAAGATGAAGCTGCCCGCTTCGATCTCGGCCAGCACCGCATCGAGACCTGCGACGATTTTGTCGGCATCGTCCCTTGAGATAATTCCGGTTTCGGCCAACATGGCCGCATGCGCCTTCGACCCCGCAATGTCCTGGGCGAAAAAGCGCTTGTCGAAGCTGATGGAGGCGTTGATTTCCTCCATGATCCGGTCGGGGCCGGTGCCGAAGCGTCCGCCCCACATCTTGTTGCTCATCGTCTTTCTCCGGGCGGCCGCGGGCCTGAACCGGGGAGGAAACGGATTGTTCCATGGTTCAGATCGGACCGAAGTCTATCGCCATTCTGGCCGGCGCCGCCCTTTTGATCGTCGGGGCGGTATACTTGATCGCGCAGGGGGGCGGCAACCCGGACGATCTTGCAGACGGCGCCGTGCCGCCGGCCCTGCAGGCGCTGGCCGTCGGCGACATGGCCAATTTCCGCGCCAATATGACCCCGGCGGCCGTCCCCGATCTCGGATTCGAGGGGGCAGAAGGCCGGCATCTGACGCTCGGCGATTTCGAGGGTCGGCTCGTCCTCCTCAATCTCTGGGCGACCTGGTGTGCGCCCTGCCGCGAGGAAATGCCGGCCCTCGACCGGCTGCAGGCGGCGCTGGGGAGCGAGCGTTTCGAGGTCGTGGCGCTCAGCGTCGATCACCGGGGCCATGAACTTGCCAGGCGCTTCCTTGCCGAAAACGGCATCGACCATCTCGGCTTCTACATTGACCCCACCGCCCGGGCCAATGTTACCCTCAAGGCGTTCGGTCTGCCGACGACGCTGCTGATTTCGCCGGACGGTCGCGAGATCGGCCGTCTGGTGGGTCCGGCTCATTGGGATGGTGAGGACGCCAGGGCGCTGATCGAGGCGGCACTCACGCCTTCTGCGCCCTGATCGAATAGCTGAGCGGGATCGACGGCGCGTCGGCCGGCACTTGGAAATAGTCGCCTTTGCTCTCGAGGCCCGGCACCGCCTGCCAGACCAGGCGGTCATGCTCATGCAGGAATTCGATTCGAAGTCCCGCTCCAGCCAGCGCCGTCACCACTTCGCCCAGCGTGTGCTGCCATTCGCTGCTGTTGAAATGCGTCAGCGTCACCGACGGCTCGGCATAGTCGCGGGCGTTCTCCCATCGTTGCGGACCTTCGAGGAAATAGGAGCGGACGATGCGCAGGTTCTCGGTGATCTTCGTTCCTTCGTCGTCCAGCGTCCAGAGCAGCGGATGTCCTTCGGCGATATAGAACAGGCCGCCGGGCTTCAGGCACGTGGCGATGTTTCGGGCCCAGACTTCAAGGTCGGGTAGCCACATCAGAACGCCCCAGCTCGAAAAGACGATGTCGTAGCCGGTGCCGGCCTTTTCAGCTGCCTCGTCGACACGCGCCTCGACGAAGCGCGCCGCAAGGCCCGTTTCACGGGCAAGCTGCCGCGCCGCCACAATCGCCTTCGGCGAGAAGTCGAGCCCGGTGACATCGGCGCCCATGCGCGCGAAGGACAAGGTGTCGAGACCGAAGTGGCATTGCAGGTGGAGCAGACGCTTGGCCTTCACGTCGCCGATCTCGGTAAGGATCAGCGGATCAAGGCTCGTTTCGCCGGCCTTGAATTCCTTCACGCGGTAGAAATCCGAGCCGATGTGAATGTCGACCTGTTCTTCCCAGCGCGCCAGATTGGTCGCAAGCGGATCGTCGGGGTTTTTGCCGGACAAGGTGCGGTTCCTTCCGGAGACGCTCCGCCCGTCGCGAAGCCGGGCAGAATACGCCCGGTCGGCATCGTGTCAATCGGTTCTGGTCAGTCCGGCTGGGTGTCGGCACGGGTGATGAACATGGCGCCGATTGTTTGCGCGGGCTCTGTCCCACCGGCAGTGATGGGTACCGAGATGGCATGACCGACGAGATAAAGCCGGTTCGAGGCTGCGAACGGTACGCGGAGAAAGATCGGTTTGCGGCCGAAGAAGGCCTTGCGGGTGATATAGAGCCAGCGCGTCTGTACTTCCTTCGGGTCGGTCGGAATGGTGTTTTCCTCGGCGAATTCCGACAGCAGCTTGCCGGTCCGTTCCTCGCCCAGCAGTTCGACCAGCGCCGTGCCGAAGAGCCGCGTGCGGAAATCCTCGCCGCCATTCACCGCCTCGGCGATGATCATGTTGGGCAGGAAGCGCGTCAGTTCGGCCGGCGAAATGTCGGCGCGGTCCGGCATTTCGCGGTCGCCGCGCTTGCCTTCGAGATAGTTGAAGAATTCAACGACTAGTGGATGCTCCGGTGCGTCGATGAATTGCGGTTCATGCGTGATCTTGCGAGCCCGCTCGCCCGTTCCGAAACTTCCTGCCGCCCGTCCAGCCATGTTTCTGGCTCCTTGCCTTCATTTCGGCAAGTTTCGCACAGGACGGTTAACGAATTGTCGGTGCGGTTCTAGCGCGTTGGCACCGGCTTTTCGCCGCGATAATCGTAGAAGCCGCGCTGGGTCTTGCGGCCGAGCCAGCCGGCCTCGACATATTTGACCAGAAGCGGGCAGGGCCGGTATTTCGAGTCCGCCAACCCGTCGTAAAGCACCTGCATGATCGAGAGGCAGGTGTCGAGGCCGATGAAGTCGGCAAGCTGCAACGGCCCCATCGGATGGTTGGCGCCGAGCCGCATCGCTTTGTCGATGCTTTCCACCGAGCCGACGCCTTCATAAAGCGTGTAGACCGCCTCGTTGATCATCGGCAGCAGGATGCGGTTGACGATGAAGGCCGGGTAGTCCTCGGCATTGGCGATCTTCTTGCCCAGCGTTTCGGCAAAACCGCGCACCGTTTCGAAGGTCGGGTCGTCGGTGGCGATGCCGCGCACCAGTTCGACCAGTTCCATCACCGGCACCGGGTTCAGGAAATGCATGCCCATGAAGCGTTCCGGTCGATCGGTCGAGGCGGCAAGCCGCGTAATCGAGATCGACGAGGTGTTGGTGGCGATCAGTGCATCCTCGCGCAGATGCGGACACAATTCGGCGAATATCTTGCGCTTCACGTCTTCGACTTCGGTCGCCGACTCGATGACGATGTCGGTGTCGTCGAAACTCTCCATCGATGCCGCCGCGACGATGCGGGTGATCGCGGTGTCGCGTTGCGCGTCCGTGATGCGGCCGCTTGCCACTTGCCGGGTCATGTTGCCGTCGATGGTGGCGAGGCCGGCTTCGATGCGTTCCTTCGAAATGTCGAACAGCAACACGTCGTAGCCCGACAGCGCACAGACATGCGCGATGCCGTTGCCCATCTGGCCGGCGCCGATCACGCCCACTTTGCGAATTTTCATCCCGTTTCATCCCGGCTGGCGGGCCCGGCTACGCATGGCCCGCAGAACAAAGGTAGCAAAGATTCGAACGCATTGCGTCAGATAACGAAACGGCGCCAGCCCGTTTTTCGGGGCGGCGCCGTTTCTCGATCTCGCGCGGCCCGTCAGGCCGCGCCGCGGCTCAGAGGCCGGCCTTGGTCAGTTCGGCTTCGAGTTCCGGCACCGCCTTGAAGAGATCGGCGACGAGGCCGTAATCGGCGACCTGAAAGATCGGCGCCTCTTCGTCCTTGTTGATGGCGACGATGACCTTCGAGTCCTTCATGCCGGCCAGATGCTGGATCGCGCCCGAAATGCCGACGGCGATGTAGAGGTCAGGCGCCACAACCTTACCGGTCTGGCCGACCTGGTAGTCGTTGGGCACGAAGCCCGCATCGACGGCCGCGCGCGAGGCGCCGACGGCGGCCCCGAGCTTGTCGGCGATGGTTTCGAGCATGGCGAAGTTCTCGCCGTTCTGCATGCCGCGGCCGCCCGAGATGATGATCTTGGCCGAGGTCAGTTCCGGACGGTCCGATTTGGTCAGCTTTTCTTCAACGAATTCGGCGAGGCCCGGATTGTCGCCGGCGCCGATCTTTTCGATCGTGGCCGATCCACCCTGGCCCGCCGCCGGGAAGGCGGTGGTGCGCACCGTGATTACCTTCTTGGCGTCGGTCGCCTTGACGGTCTGGATCGCGTTGCCGGCATAGATCGGACGCTCGAACGTGTCGGCGCCATTGACGGCGGTGATTTCCGAAATCTGCGCCACGTCGAGAAGCGCGGCCACGCGCGGCATGAAATTCTTGCCGATGGTGGTGGCGGCGGTGACGATGGCGTCATAGCTGCCGGCAAGGCCCACAACCAGTGCCGAAAGCGGCTCGGCGACCGGGTGCGCGTAAAGCGCGTCATCGGCCACGAGCACCTTTTTGACGCCGTCGAGCTTGGCGGCGGCTTCCCCGGCGGCGGCGCAATCATGGCCGATCACCAGCACATGAACGTCGCCGCCAAGTTTGGTGGCGGCCGTCACGGTCTTGGCGGTAGCGTCGTTCAGGGCCTTGTTGTTGTGGTCTGCAATAACAAGCGTGGTCATCCGATCACTCCCGCTTCCTTGAGCTTCGACACAAGCTGTTCAACCGATTCGACCTTGATGCCGGCCTGGCGCTGCGGCGGTTCGGTCACCTTCAGCACTTCGAGACGGGCCTTCACGTCGACGCCGTAGTCGGACGGCGATTTTTCGTCGATCGGCTTCTTCTTGGCCTTCATGATGTTGGGGAGCGATGCATAACGCGGCTCGTTGAGACGGAGGTCCGTCGTCACCACCGCCGGCATGCTGAGCATCAAGGTCTGCAACCCTCCGTCGATTTCGCGCGTCAGCTTCAGCTTGCCGCCTTCGAGTTCGACCTTGGAGGCGAAGGTGCCTTGCGCCCAACCGAGGATCGCCGCCAGCATCTGGCCGGTCTGGTTGCAATCGTCGTCGATGGCCTGCTTGCCGAGAATGATCAGGTCAGGCTTTTCTTCTTCGGCGATGGCCTTGAGGATCTTTGCCACGTTGAGCGGTTCGACCGTCTCGTCGGTCTTTACCAGGATGCCCCGATCGGCGCCCATGGCAAGCGCGGTGCGGATGGTTTCGGTCGTCTGCTGGACGCCGATTGAAACCGCGATCACTTCGGTCGCCTTGCCGGCTTCCTTCAAACGGATCGCCTCTTCGACGGCGATTTCGTCGAACGGGTTCATGGACATCTTCACATTGGCGAGATCGACACCGGTCTGGTCCGACTTGACGCGGATCTTGACGTTGTAGTCGACCACTCGCTTGATCGGGACGAGGATTTTCATTGAGGCGAACTCCCTGCGCGTTGCCGGGGGCGTCGGAAATCCGGGGGTGTGACCCCGGCCCCGTGAAACCCTGGCGCCGGTCTTGGTGTGGGTCTTTCGAAGCGGCGGACGGTCCGCGAAATGGCTGTTTCCCTGAGGAAATTCCGCCTGCCTGCGAAAAGCGACATTAGCTCCTGCTGCGGTGCGGCAACCTAGTGGCCTCGCCCTCTCCTGTCAACGCGACCGGAGAGCGCTTGCGGATGGTCTCAGCGGCTGGCGCCCGGCGTCCACAACACGTCGCCGGGCCCTTTGCCGTCGGCGCCCCTGTTGACGTAACGGGCGGCCACGAAAAGGAAGTCGGAGAGACGGTTCAGGTAGCGCAGCGCCGGTCCGCTGATGCGCTCTTCGGGCTTTTCGGCCAGCGCGACCACCAGCCGTTCGGCGCGGCGGCAGATGGTGCGGGCAAGGTGCAGATGGGCCGCCGCCGGAACCCCCGCTGGCAGCACGAAGGAGCGCAAGGGCTCGAGCCTGGCGTTCAATTCGTCGATCTCGGCCTCCAGCCGTGTCACTTGCGCCTCGACGATGCGCAGGGGCTCGTAGTCGAGCTTTTCGCCCCGGTCGGGCGTCGCGTGATCGGCGCCTAGGTCGAAGAGGTCGTTCTGGATGCGGGCCAGCATCTCATCGAGAGGCCCCATGCCAGCGGTGTGGAGCCGCGCGACACCGATGGCCGAATTGGTCTCGTCGACGGTGCCGTAACTCTCGATCCGGAGGGCGTGTTTCGGGACACGTTCGCCCGACGCCAGCGCCGTCGTACCGGCATCGCCCGTGCGGGTATAGATCTTGTTCAGCGTGACCATGCGCGCGCCGTCAGCCTTTCCCGAAAGGCAGCATCCGCTTCAGCACGTTGTCCTTCAGGACGAAGTGGTGATAGAGCGCCGCCGCAACATGGATCAGGACCAGCGCCAGCAGCAGCCGGCCGTTGATCCCATGCAGCACATGGCCGATCCCGTTGATCGTGTCGTTCTGCACGATCTTCAGCGGAATGACGCCGAAGGCCACCGGGTCGCGCTTCGAGGTCGTGACCATCATCAATCCGAAAATCGGCTGCAGTGTCACGCAGAGCATCAGCAGGTGGTGAACCGACTTTGCGGCGATCTCCTGCCAGCGTGGCATGGGCGGCAGCGCCGGGCGCGGCTTGCTCATGCGCCAGCCGAGCCAGAACACCATGACGACGAGGACGATCAGTCCGAACCCGAAATGCCAGGTTGCGGTTTCGCGGGCAATGTTGAAGCCGCCATAGAGCATCAGCAGCACCAGCACCGCCGCCACCCAGTGAAAAGCCTTGGAGCCGCCGCTGAAAGTGTCGGATTGTGACATCGAATCTTCCCCCCGTTTCCGTTCGCACCTGGCATAGCCTTGCCCGCGCCGCGCCGCGGATCAAGTCTTGTGCGTCAGGCCGCCTTCCAGGCCTTGCGCCATTCGGCAATGGCGGCGCCGATTTCGTGCGGGCTGTCTTCCTGGATGAAGTGGCTGCCTTTGACGGTCACTTCGGTCTGGTTCTTCCAGCTGCGGCAGAATTCCCGTTGCGCGCCGGTCAGAATGGCGCCGGGCTCGGCGTTGACGAAGAGCTTTGGCAGCTCGTTCTCGGCCATCCAGTGCGCATAATCGGCAACGAGTTCGGTCACGTCTTCCGGTTCGCCGTCGAGCGGGATCTGGCGCGGCCAGGTCAGCGTCGGCCGGCGGCTTTCGCCTTGCTCGCGGAAGGGGCGGCGATAGACGTCCATCTCTTCGGGCGTCAGTTTGCGCAGGATCGACCCCGGCAGCACCGCTTCGATGAAGAGATTTTTCTTCAGGATCATCTCTTCGCCGACGGCCGAGCGGAAGCCCTGGAAAATGCCTTTGGCCGCTTCGCTCCATTCGCTCCAGGCCAGCGGCCGAACAATGCCTTCCATATAAGCGATGCCGTCGACGGCCTGCCGGTTGCGGTTCGCCCAGTCGAAGCCCAGTGCCGAGCCCCAGTCGTGAATGACCAGCGTCACTTTCGACGTTGCGCCCACCGCTTCGAGGAAGGCGTCGAGGAAGCGGCGATGTTCGCGGAATGTGTAGCGCTCGGCGCTGGACGGCTCGAGCTTGTCGCTGTCGCCCATGCCGATCAGGTCAGGCGCGATGCAGCGGCCCTGGGTCCGCAGATGCGGCATCACGTTGCGCCAGAGATAGGACGAGGTTGGATTGCCGTGCAGGAAGACGATCGGATCGCCAGCGCCCATCTCGACATAGGTCATGGCGCGGCCCGAGATCGTCACCGATTTCTTCGGATGCTCGGCGGCGGAGATCGGCTGCTCGGTCATGGGGGGCCTCTAAATCGGAAAACCGACATGATACGCCGTGCGCGCTCCTGCCCCAAATGCCAAAAAGGGCGCCTTGCGGCGCCCTTTCGGGAATTCACGCGGATTTTTTCGCGCTCAGAAAGTATAGGCGTAGCGGATCCCGGTATTGGTCAGCCCTTCATTGCGCGAGCAGAAGCCGCCATTCGACATGTGCTCGACCGACAGCATCACCGCGTTTGACTTGTTGAAACGGTAGCCGATCGAGCCGCTTTCATGGAATTGCGCCCGGCAGCCGAAATCCTTGCTGGTGGCGGTCTTGCCGCTCGTCGAGCCGTCATGCACGGCGCCGCCGAAGGTCAGATCGATGAAGAACGAATCGGTGAGGTCGAAGGTCCAGCCGAGGCCGGCATAACCGAAGCTGGTGCCGTCGCCGGTATTGATCGTGCCGCCGATCAGCGGCCGCGGCGCGAAGGCCCAGGCGAGGAAATCGGGCGAGGCGAAACGGATTTCGAGATTGATGTCCGGATCGGTCGTCTCATACGTGTTGTGGAAAATGCTCGAGTCATGATCCATCACGCCGATGCGCATTTCGCTGATAAAGCCCTCGGCCGATGCCGGCGCATGCGCGCAAAAAAGAGTTGCCGCCATCAATGCGGCACAAAAGCCTGTCTTGCCAGTCACGTTGGAACCCCCGATTTCAAACTTTGGACGCGCCGCGATGTTAGTCCGCCACCGCCCGGCTTGCGAGCGGCCACATGGCAACCGCGTGCGAATAGCTTTGATTGTGGCAGAGAGGCTTCAGTTTCTGGTTAACGCGCCGCCGGTGTCGTCTAGCGGCTCGCCAGCCAGAGCCCGGCCATGATGATGATGACGGCCAGAAACTGCAGGCCGACGCGCCAGCGCATCAGTGTCTGCGAACGGCTGGCCGAGCCGCCCCGCATCATGTTCCACAGGCCGGCCAGCAACACCGCCAGTACGGCGATCAGGGCGACGGGCGCCAGCCAGTTGAAGATTTCAGCCATGTTTTCGTTTTCCCAATGCTGACCTAGTTGCCGCCTTCGAGCAGGCGGCGGGCGATGACCTGGGCCTGGATTTCGGCGGCGCCCTCGAAAATGTTCAGAATGCGCGCATCGCAGAGCACACGGCTTATTGGATATTCGAGCGCGAAACCGTTGCCGCCGTGGATTTGCAGCGCATTGTCGGCCGCTGCCCAGGCGATGCGCGCGGCCAGCAGCTTGGCCATTCCCGCCTCAAGGTCGCAGCGCCTGCCGCCATCCTTTTCGCGCGCGGCGAAATAGGTCAGCTGGCGCGCCACCATGATCTCGACGGTCATCATCACGAGCTTGCCGTTGACGCGGGGGAAGTCGAAAATCGGTTTGCCGAACTGGACGCGTTCCTGCGCATAGCGCAGGCCCAGCTCGAGCGCCGATTGCGCGACGCCGACGGCGCGCGCCGCCGTCTGGATGCGGGCGCTTTCGAAAGTCTGCATCAGCTGCTTGAAGCCCTGGCCTTCCTCGCCGCCCAGCAGGTTCTCGGCCTTCACTTCGAAATCGTCGAAACCGATCTCGAATTCCTTCATGCCGCGATAGCCGAGCACTTCGATCTCGCCGCCCGACATGCCTTTCGCCGGAAAGGGTTCGTTGTCGTCGCCACGCGGCTTTTCGGCCAGCAGCATCGACAACCCCTTGTAGCCGGGTTCATCGTTGGTGCGGCAGAGCAGCGTCATCACATCGGCACGCGCCGCATGGGTGATCCAGGTCTTGTTGCCATTGATCTTGTAGACAACGCCCTCGCGACGCCCGCGCGTGCGCAAGCTGGCAAGATCCGAGCCGGTGTTCGGTTCGGTGAAAACCGCTGTCGGCAAGATTTCGCCGCTGGCGATCTTCGGCAGCCATTTGTCCTTCTGCGCCTGCGTCCCGCCGCCGAGAATCAGTTCAGCGGCGATTTCCGAGCGCGTGCCCAGTGAGCCGACGCCGATATAGCCGCGGCTGAGTTCCTCCGAAACGACGCACATCGATTCCTTGCCGAGGCCGAGGCCGCCATATTCCTCTGGGATGGTCAGGCCGAAGACGCCGAGTTCGGCCATCTGCTCGACGACCGGCATCGGGATGTAGTCGTCCTTCAAATGCCATTCATGTGCATGCGGGATCACTTCGGAATCGGCGAAGCGGCGCATCTGTTCGCGGATCGCGTCATAGGTCTCTTCAAGCCCGGCATCGCCATAGGTCGCGGCGCCGGCATGGGCGGCGATCAGTTCGGCGAGCTGCGCCCGCACCGCCGTCGTGAAACCCGCGCCCGTCAGGCGGTGCACCGCCGGCACGGCGCGAAACGCCGCGACATCGTCTTCCGACAGCCCGAGATCGGCGGGGCGCACGATTTCGCCCTGGCTCATCGGAATGCCGCCGGCAAGCTGGTTCAGATATTCGCCGAACGCTGCCTGCACGATCAGTGTCTCGAAGGTGCCGAAGCGCTTTTCCTGCGTCATGCGCGCCGCATAGGCCGCCATCTGGCGCAGCGCTTCGACATAGGTCGCCGCCCAGGCAAAACCATGCACGGCAAATTGTTCGCGCTCGATCGCCGCGGCCGCCACTTTGCCGTCCTTGGCGACGCGCGCGAACACGGCGGCCCGCGCCTTGGCCAGCAGCGTGTCGGCGGCCTCGACCGATTGCGCGGTCAGGGCCAGCAGGTCGGCGAGCGCGATGCCCGCGGCGGCGGGGGCGGGCGATTTGGCGGCAGCGCTGTCGGCAGGGCTCATGGGCGAACTCGTCTCTCGTGACTGATGGATCGGCGCCGGTGTAAAAGGGCGGGAAGCAGCGGGTTCGGGGCCGTGGCGTCGGCATGGCGTCGACCCCTCGATGCCTATATATCTCGAAGACCCCCGCCCGGCCAGCCGGGCGGGCGAGATGCGGCAAAGGGTCTTGGGTGGCCCGCAAGCGGGGGATCGATGGACAACACCAAGGTTGTCGGCCTTGTGGTCGGGGCGCTGCTGGTGGCGCTCTCGGTGCTGATGCTGGTGCCGATCCTGGCCGAGCTTGTCGCCAATAGCGGCGACTGGCAGGCCTTTCTGGGGTCGGCGGTCGTCACCGGCTTTGTCGGCGGGGCGCTGATGTTTGCCAACCAGACCGAGGATCGCGATCTCGGTCACCGCGCCACCTTCCTCGTCACCGTGCTCTCCTGGCTTGCGGTCGGCGCCTTTTCGGCGCTGCCCTTCGCCTTTTCGCGTGTCGGCATGAGCTACACCGACGCCTTTTTCGAGGCGATGTCGGGCTTCACCACCACCGGTTCCACGGTGATGATCGGCCTCGACATGACGCCGCCCGGCCTCCTGCTCTGGCG
>JAUXOE010000014.1 GCA_030682415.1 Parvibaculum sp. | reverse complement strand
AGAGACGGGTGCCCCTGACAACCCGGATCGAACGCGCCGGTCTCGATATCACCTTGCGGACATTTTTCATTGCCAGCATCGTTGCCGGACTTGTTGTGATGGGACTGATGAAAGTCTCCGGGCTATCGCTTCCCGTCGCTGCGCTCGGCGGATTCGCCGCCGCTTTTGGCCTGCCGCGCTGGACGCTTTCCTATCTCGTCAAGCGGCGCCAGAATGCCTTTATCGAAGAATTTGCCAACGCGATCGACGTGATTGTACGCGGCGTCAAATCCGGGTTGCCCGTCAACGATTGCCTGCGATTGATTGCGACCGAAGCGGCCGAACCTGTGAAGACGGAATTTCAGGGTATCGTCGAAGGGCAAAAGGTGGGTGTGACGCTGGAGCAGAGCCTTGCGCGCATTTACGAACGGATGCCCCTTGCTGAGGTCAACTTTTTCCAGATTGTTCTTTCGATCCAGCAGAAGACGGGCGGCAATCTTTCCGAAGCATTGGGAAACCTCTCCAAAGTGCTGCGTGAACGCAAGAAGATGCGCGGAAAAATTCAAGCCATGTCGCAGGAAGCCAAGGCATCTGCCGGCATTATCGGCGCACTGCCGCCCGGCGTGATGGCGCTGATTTACATTACGACGCCTGACTACATGAGTGTTCTTTTCTCCACGACAGTCGGCAACATGATTATCGTCGGCGGACTTATGTGGATGGGAACCGGCATCCTCGTGATGAGGAAGATGATCGACTTCAAGTTTTAGGACGCGCAGTGATGTCTACTTTTCATGCCGTGCGGGAAATGTTCAATGTCGAGAACATCGTGATGCTTCTCACTGCGGTGGCTGCATTCGCGACAATTCTGACACTGACGGCGCCGATGCTCGCCGGAGACCGGCTGGGCACACGTATGAAGTATGTCTCGACCGAGCGCGAGGCCATGCGCGCCAAGGCGCGCGAAAGTCTTGCCCAGGAAAAGACGCGTCTGCGGCAAACGTCCAAGGGATTCATCAAGGACGTCGTTGAACGGTTTGCGCGCGGTAACGTACTGGAGAACACGGCGATAAAGGAGAAGCTTCGGCAGGCGGGCTTTCGGGGGCCGGGTCCGATGTACACCTTCGTCTTCTTTCGCTTTGTCATGCCACCGGTCCTGTTCGTGTTGACGTTGCTCTATCTGGCTTTCGTGAACGATTTTGGTTTGCCGCCGATGGCACGGTTCGCCGGCGCCTGCGGTGCCGCCCTGGTCGGGTTCTATTTGCCAAGCCTCTTCGTCGAGAACATCATCGCGCGCCGACAGGACTCCATTCGCAAGGCGTTTCCCGACGCGCTCGATCTGTTGTTGATTTGCGTTGAGTCAGGTATGTCGATCGAAGCCGCCTTCCAGAAGGTTGCGGCGGAAATTGGCGATCAATCGGTGGAGCTCGCCGAGGAACTGGGCCTCACGACAGCTGAACTCTCTTATCTGCAGGAGCGGCGCCAGGCATATGAAAACCTGGCCTCCCGCACCGGCCTTCCGGGCGTCAAGGCGGTGGCGACGAGTCTGATCCAGGCGGAACGCTATGGCACGCCGCTTGGGCAATCGCTGCGTGTGATGGCGCAGGAAAACCGCGACATGCGCATGTCCGAAGCGGAGAAGAAGGCAGCCGGTTTGCCGCCCAAGCTCACCGTGCCGATGATCGTTTTCTTTCTACCGGTCTTGTTCGCGGTCATCCTGGGTCCCGCCATCATCAAGGCAACAAGCGGTTGATGCCGGGCGACGGCGGCTATACTGCGTGACAAAGAAAAAGGCGCTGGCTCCGATGGGAGCAAGCGCCTTTGTGCTGGTTGATTGAGAGGCTGCCGTCAGCGAAGCGACGTGCCCGTCTCCGGCGGCATCGACGACACGAGATCGGGCGCTGCGACGTCGCGCGATGACCGTTTTTGCGACGACGCGGCATCGCCGGGCGCGTCGATTTCCTTCATCTGCTGCCAGAGAGCGGGCTGTGAAAGCATGTCGCGCAGATAGGCTATATTGCCGTCGGCGACATTGGCGGGAAGGTCGGCACGCGCGAGCCGCGCCGCTTCGTCGAAATTGCCCTTCAGACCGAGAACGATGGCGAGATTCTGGCGCGCATGGGCATCGGCGCGCGAATCGGCGACAGCCCGGCGCAGCACCTGCTCGGCCTGATCGAGATTGCCACTGAGCGCATGGGAAAGCCCCAGATTTGTCAGCACCGAAGGATTGTCAGGCGAAATCGCCAGCGCGTCGTCGTAGTGCTGTCGGGCTTTCTCATAGAGGCCCATCTGGTCATGTGCGACGCCGAGCGCCGAATGAACGGACCAGTCTTTCGGGGAGAGGCGCGCGGCCGCACCCAGCATCGCCGATGCCTGGTCGGCTCTGCCGCCGGCAGCCAGCGCTTTGCCGAATTCGGCGAGCACTTCGGGGTCCTCGCTGTTGCTGAGATGCGTTCGCTGCATCACACTTGTGGCTTGCGCCACGGAGCCGATCTGCCGCAACGCCCGCGAATAGTTGACGGCCGCGTTGGCCTGGTCCGGGTCGCGCTCGTAAAGCGTGCCCCAATAGGCGGCAGCGGCCACATAATCTTGCGTCTTGGTGGATTCAACGGCGGCATTACGAAGTGCGGGCTCGTCGATCCGGTTTTGTGCCTGCGCCATCGGGGACGCGCCGTCGGCGTTGACGCCGGTATTGGCACATCCGGTCAGCGCAATGGCTGAGCAGAGCGTCGCGGCGGCCAGCCAGTGCTGGCGGCGGCAGGGCAAAAGTGGGGTATCGACCAGGCTTTTCATCGTATTCGGGTCCCGGTTCGGTCAGGATGAAGTGGCGGACCGGCACGCGGCAGGTCATGCTCAACCTTGATCTTGAGACAGACCCCTCAAGAAAAGATTAATTATAAGAATCGAGCGATTTGGCGGATTTGGCGCCTCTTGAACGGCGCCGGGATGAACCATGGATTTCCGGAAATCGATTGAGAAAATGCGCGAGAGTGCCATCGCCTTGGCCGGCGTAATGGCGCGGGTGCCCGCCCGCCCACTTTTGCTGGCGCTGGCCTTCTCGCTGGTCGCAACCTTTGCCACGGTCCTCTACTGGAACCCGCCTGTAAGCCTCGATGATGAGCCGGATATGGTGACTTTTTTCCAGATCGGCACCGGCGCCGTCGGCGGAGAATATTTCGCGGTTGGGGAGCGATTGGCCGCGGCGATCAGCCGCCCGCCAGGAAGTCTGCGCTGTGAGCGTGGCCTTCCCTGCGGCGTTGCGGGCCTTGTGGCGGTGGTGAAGTCATCGGCCGGCCCTGTCGCCAATGTGCGGGCGGTCAGCGCCGGACATTTTGATTCGGCCATTGTTGCCGCGCCGGTTCTGGGCCTGGCCACCCGCGCGGAGGCGCCGTTCCGCGGCGAGAAGCCTTTTCGCAATCTGCGGGCGATCGCCGGTGTCTACCGGGAGGCGGTCTATCTGGTGGCGAGCCGTGGCGCCAATATCGGCAGTGTCGCCGATCTGCGGGAGATGCGCGTTTCCGTCGGTCTGCCGGGCTCCGGCACATACGAGGCGGCGCTGCAGATCTTGGCGGCGCATGATCTCGGGCGTCGAACGGTCAATGTCTGGGAACACGATACGGCAACGGCGATCGATCTGATGTTGCGGGGTCAGCTCGATGCATTTTTTGTGGTCGATGCATTGCCTTCGCCCGTCATTCGCAGCCTCGCCGATCGCGGCGCGATCGACATTGTGTCCATCGATGGTGCGGGTGCCGAAAAGATGACCGGACCGAATGCCAATTTTCAGCCGCTTGCAATACCGGAAGGCCTTTATCGTTTTGTACCCGAGACAGAGACGTTGGGTATTTCGATGATCTGGGTGGTCAATGAGAATGCCGATGCCGACCTCATCCACGACATCACCGGCGCACTTTTCCACGAGAACAACAGAATATTTCTCTCGAGCGCAGGCATGCCGGGCCTGCTGCCCGGGGATCCGGGCGGCCAGGCGGCGCAGGCCATTCTGTCGCTGCCGGTGCCGCTTCACCATGGTGCCGAGCGCTACTATCGCGCGCAGGGACTTGTCGACGACGATATCGAAGAAGAGCCAGCAGGCTAGGCTTTGGCCTTCTCTTCGGTCTCTGCGCCGGAAATCCAGTCGCGCATGGCTGGCAGTGTCATGACGGCGTCCATATAGGCGCTTGCCGATCCGTCATCGCCGAGCGCCACGAGATCGACGCCATAGGTACGCAGGCGCGTCACCACCGGTGCGTACATGGCATCTGCAACAGTGAAATGTCCGAAGAGAAACCCCTGGTCGCCCGACATCTGCCGTCCGAAGCGTGCGCGCAGGTCGCGCCACAGGTGAACGATCCGCCGCGCGTCGGCAAGCGCCTCGTCGGTATGCCCATCTCCCGGATGACGTTCGATGATCGCCATTGGCATGTCGCGGCGAAGCGCGCTGAAGCCGGCATGCATCTCCGCTGAAGCGGCGCGCGCGACGGAACGAACCAGGGCATCGCGCGGCCAGAGTTTTCGCTCCGGAAAAAGGTCGGCAATGGTTTCGCATATGGCGAGCGAGTCGCCGATCGTCTCGCCGCGCCACTTGAGTGCCGGTACGAGCCCGGTCGGCGACACGGCAAGAATGTCGGTCTTGGTATCCGGTTGGCGAAGCCGGACACGAATTTCATCGAATGGCACGCCGGCTTGCCGCATCAGAAGCCACGGCCGCAAGCTCCAGCTCGACCAGTTCTTGTCGCCGATGACGAGTGCGAATTCAGGCGCGGCCATGTCCCTCTCCCATTGCCCTGGCTCCCAAGCGACCCTGCCGTTGCGGCCGGTCCGGCCTCTCTATAAGGTTTTGGCGACGCGAAATCACGTCCTTCCTGCCACCGACGCGAACAGGCTTCCAGTGCTCGACATATTCATCTCCGACAAGGACAGGGCGGCGACGCCAGTCTGGCAGATTCGCGCCGGCGAACTGGAAAACTGGTGTGCCAGTCATGCCGGCCCCGGTGCGGCCTGGGTCGGGACGTCAGGCTTCAAGGGTGAGGCCGGGAAGGTGTTGCTGCTGCCGGACGGGTCGGGCGGCCTTGCCGGTGTCCTGCTTGGCCTTGGCGACGGCGCGGACCCGTTTCTCGCCGGCGCGCTGCCGGCGGCGCTGCCTCAGGGCGATTACAGGCTGGCGGGGGTCCTGCACGGATCGGCCGCCAAGGCGGCACTCGGATTTGCCCTCGGGACCTATCGCTTCACGCGCTACAGCGGCGGCAAGCGCGACTGGCCGCGTCTCGTGCTACCCGAAGGTGTCGACGGCGAAGAGGTAAGTCGCCTTGCCGCCGCGACCTTCCTGGCCCGCGATTTGATCAACACCCCGGCTGCCGATATGGGCCCGGACAATCTCGCCGCTGCGGCTGAAGGTATCGCCCGACGTCATGGCGCGACATTCGATGTCATTCTTGGCGAAGCATTGCTCGATGCGAACTATCCGATGATCCATGCGGTGGGTCGCGCTGCCGCCATCGCGCCGCGGCTGATCGACATGCGCTGGGGAAGGGCGGAAGCACCGAGAGTGACGCTGGTCGGCAAAGGTGTCTGCTTTGACACAGGCGGTCTCGACCTCAAGCCCTCAAGCGGCATGCTGCTGATGAAAAAGGACATGGGTGGCGCCGCTTGCGTTCTGGCGCTGGCGCAGCTCGTCATGGAGGCGGGTCTTGACGTCAGGCTCCGCGTCCTCATACCGGCCGTCGAGAACAGTGTTTCCGGCAATGCGTTCCGGCCGGGTGATGTCCTGCAAAGCCGCAAGGGCATGACCGTCGAGATCGGCAATACCGACGCCGAGGGGCGGCTCGTGCTGGCCGACGCGCTGGCCGAGGCCGACAGCGAGGCGCCCGACCTCATCATCGACATGGCCACACTGACCGGGGCGGCGCGAACCGCACTCGGACCGGACCTGCCGCCCTTTTATACCGACGATGAAGGGCTTGCGGCGGAGGTTGCGACCTCAGCGGTGGCGATGTCTGATCCCTTGTGGCGGATGCCGCTCTGGCGCCCCTATGACAGCTGGCTCGACAGCAAGATCGCCGATGTGAACCATGTTTCGGATGGACCCTTCGCGGGATCCGTCACCGCCGCGCTCTTCCTGCGCCGCTTTGTCGAGCGTGCCGGCGCCCACCTTCATTTCGACATCTATGGGTGGACCCCGAAGGCGAAGCCTGGCCGCCCCGTTGGTGGGGAGGCACAGGGCGTCCACGCGCTTTATGACCTGCTGAAGCGCCGCTACGGCGCCTGACCGCTTGCCCGCGCCCACAGCCGCGCTAGACTGAACCGGTTCCGGAACGGAAATGCCTCTCTGGCATTGGTTCCGGAGCGGGGGAGACGGCGCGGGGGGAGACGATGCCGGAGCTATCGTTTGACGACAACGGCGCATTGAAGCCGGGAGAGGCCCTGTCGCTCTGGCACGACGTCGTGCTTCAGTCCGTGCGCCGCGCCGGGCCCGATCTTTCATCGAGGCAGCTTGCGATCATGTTCACGGTCTATCTCGATCCGCCGCCACACACCGTTCGCGGTCTTGCCGCGGCGCTGGGGGTCTCGAAGCCGGCGATCACCCGCGCCCTCGATACGCTGGGTGGTCTCGACCTGCTGAAGCGGGCCCGCGACGATGCCGACCGGCGCAATGTGCTGGTTCAGCGCACGGTCAAGGGCTCGACCTTCATGCATGACTTCGCCAACCTCATTGTGGCCTCGTCGCGAGGTGTTGAGGCATGAGCAGCGCGCGTGGGCCCGACCGCCGGCTCAATCCTTATCGTGACGATCTGGCAGCGGCGCATCTGCGCGCAGAAGTCAGCGCGGCGCATTTCGCCGAGGGCACGGATCGTCAGGTCGTTGTGCCCTCGCTGCCGCTGCTGCGTCGCCCCGAGGTGAATGCGCCGATGGACACGCAACTTCTGTTTGGCGAAGTCTTCCGCGTTTACGAGGAAAAGAATGGCTGGGCCTGGGGGCAGGCTGCGCTCGACGACTATGTCGGATATGTTGAGACGAAGAATCTTGCGGCCCGCCCCACGGCACCGACGCATATGGTGGTGGCGCTGAGAACCTTCGTTTATCCAAAACCCGATCTCAAGACGCGGCCCGCCGTGCCATTGCCGATGAACGCCAAACTGCGCGTCACAGGCGCCCGCGGCAATTTCAGTGAGGTCGATCGGGGCGGATGGATATACACCGCACATCTCGCCGCGATCGGCGCCCATGTGCGGGACTATGTGGCCGTCGCGGAGGAGTTCCTCGGTGTGCCCTATCTTTGGGGCGGCCGCGACAGCGCCGGCCTCGACTGCTCGGGCCTTGTTCAGGCTGCGCTCGAACGTGCCGGCATCTCGTCCCTGCGCGACACCGATATGCAGGAAGCGACATTGGGCGAAGCGCTGCCGGAACCGATCGATTTCACCAAACTGAAGCGCGGCGATCTTGTTTTCTGGAAGGGCCACGTGGCGATCATGATCGACGCCGAGCGCATGATCCACGCCAATGCGTTTCACATGATGGTTGCCGTTGAACGGCTCGACGTCGCGATGTCGCGCATCGCCCGCTCGGATGCCGGTCACGTCACCAGCATCAAGCGCTTCCCGAACCGCTGAAAATCTATTCCGAAACCACGCCCTTCGGCGCTGCCGCGAGCTCGAAGGCCGCGGCCATCAGCGCTTTGGTGTAGTCGGTCTTCGGCGCGTCGAAAACCTCGTCGGCGCTGCCGGCCTCGACCACCTTGCCGTTCCGCATCACGATAATGTCGTCGGCCAGTGCCCGCACGACCTTCAGGTCGTGGCTGATGAAAAGATAGGCGAGATTGTTCCGCCGTTGCAGTTCGCGCAGAAGCTCGACGATCTGCGCCTGCACCGACATGTCCAGCGCGCTGGTCGGTTCGTCCAGCATCACGAAACGCGGCTTCAATGCCATGGCGCGTGCGATGGATATGCGCTGACGTTGCCCACCCGAGAATTCATGTGGATAGCGATCCTGCATGGCCGGATCGAGACCGACCTCGCCAAGTGCCTCCGACACGCGTTGCCGTCGTGCATCTGCAGTCAGGCCGAGCTTCTGAATGACCAGGCCTTCCTCGACGATCTGCCCCACGGACATGCGCGGGCTGAGCGACCCGTAAGGGTCCTGGAAGACGATCTGCATGTGGCGGCGCAAGGGCCGCATTTCCTTGATCTTGAGGCCTTGAATGCTTTGGCCGCGAAAGCTGATTCCGCCTTCGCTTGAAATCAGGCGCATCATTGCGAGACCAAGCGTCGTCTTGCCAGATCCCGATTCACCGACAACGCCGAGCGTCCGGCCCTCGCGCAGTGTCAGCGACACATCGTCGACCGCTTTCACATGATCGACCGTATGGCGCAGCAATCCGCGCTTGATCGGGAACCAGACGCGCAGACCCTTCACCTCCATCACCGCCGGTCCGTCCTTCGGTGCGCCAAGCGCCCGGCCCTTGGGTTCGGATGCAAGAAGATGCTGCGTATATGCGTGCTGCGGGGCCGTGAACACGCGCTCGGTAGGTCCACTTTCGACAATCTGACCTTTGGTCATCACATTGACCCGGTCGGCCATCTTCCGGACAATGCCGAGATCGTGTGTGATCAGCAGCAGCGCCATCCCCATTTCGCGCTTGAGATCCTTCAGCAATTCAAGAATCTGTGCTTGCACCGTGACATCGAGCGCCGTTGTAGGCTCGTCGGCGATCAGAAGGTCGGGCTCGTTGGCAAGCGCCATGGCGATGATGACGCGCTGCCTTTGCCCACCAGACAACTGATGCGGATAGGCATCGAGCCTTTGCTCGGCATTGGGAATGCCAACCTTTCTCAGAAGGTCGAGAACGCGTGCCTTGACAGCGTCGCCCCGCAAACCTTTGTGCTCGATCAGGACTTCGCCGACCTGCCGCTCGATCGTATGCAGTGGATTGAGCGACGTCATGGGTTCCTGGAAGATCATCGTGATCTTGTTGCCGCGAATGCGGCGCATGGCTCTCTCGTCCGCACCGATGAGGTTGGTACCATCGAAGAGAATTTCGCCCGAAGGATGGAAGGCCTGCGGGTAGTTGAGGAGTTGCATGATCGAGAGCGCCGAAACCGACTTTCCCGATCCCGATTCGCCGACCAGCGCGACTGTCTCGCCGGGCTTGATGTCGAAGGAAATACGGTCGACCGCGATCGTCTCATGGCCGTCCGTGCGGAAGCCGACCGAAAGATCCCTTACCTCGACCAGCGCACCGCTCATCGCAGCACCTTGCGCGGATCGAAAGCGTCGCGCACCGCCTCACCGATAAAGATCAGCAGGCTCAGCATTGTTGCAATGGCAAAGAAGCCGGTCAGGCCGAGCCACGGCGCTTGCAGGTTGGCCTTGCCCTGCGCCAGGAGCTCGCCAAGTGACGGCGAGCCGGGCGGCAGGCCGAAGCCCAGAAAATCAAGCGCCGTCAGCGTGGTGATCGACGAATTGAGAATAAAGGGCATGAAGGTGAGTGTGGCGACCATCGCGTTGGGCAGGAGATGCCGGAACATGATCTTGCCGCTGCCCAGACCGAGCGCGCGGGCCGCATTGACATATTCGAAGTTGCGCGCGCGCAGGAACTCGGCACGCACGACGCCGACCAGTGCGACCCAGGAGAACAGAAGCAGGATGCCGAGCAAGATCCAGAAATTCGGCTCGATGATCGCGGCGATGATGATGAGGAGATAGAGCGTGGGAATGCTGGTCCAGATCTCGATGAAGCGCTGGAACAGCAGATCGGTCCAGCCGCCGAAATAGCCCTGCACGGCGCCTGCCGCGACCCCGATGACTGACGACAGTATGGTGAGTGTTAGGCCGAACAGGACCGAAATGCGAAAGCCGTAGATCAGTCGTGCCACGACATCGCGGCCCTGGTCGTCGGTTCCAAGCCAGTTTTCGCCCGACGGCGGTGCGGGTGCCGGCACCGGTAGATTGAGGTTGATTGTGCGATAGGAATACCGGATCGGCGGCCAGAACATCTGCCCGCCCGCATCGGCAATCAGCGCCCGGACATAGGGATCACGGTAGTCGGTCGCGGTTTCGAATTCACCGTCAAATGTCGTTTCCGGATAGTCGACGAAAATTGGCGTGTAGAACCCGCCTTTGTAAATCACCAGGAAAGGCCGGTCGTTGGCAATGAACTCAGCGAACAACGACAGGAAAAACAGCGCGCAGAAGACCCACAGGCTCCAGTACCCGCGCCTGTTGGCCTTGAAGTTGCGCCAGCGCCGCTGGTTGATCGGGCTGATGCGGATGCGGGGAAGCGCCGGAAGCGTCATCCGTCAGACCTCCCGTGTCTCGAAATCGATGCGCGGGTCGATCCATGTATAGGTCAGATCGCTGATCAGCGAGACGATGAGCCCGATCAGGCCGAAAACATAAAGCGTTGCGAAGACGACCGGGTAGTCGCGGTTGATAATCGACTCGTAGGAGAGGAGCCCCAACCCGTCGAGCGAAAAAATCGTCTCGATCAGCAGCGACCCGGCAAAGAACGCGCCGACAAAGGCACCTGGGAACCCCGCGACCACGATCAGCATGGCGTTGCGGAAGACGTGGCCATAGAGAACCTGACGCTCGGACAGGCCCTTGGCGCGCGCGGTCATCACATATTGTTTGCGAATTTCGTCGAGGAACGAGTTCTTGGTCAGAAGTGTCGTTGTCGCAAAGGCGCCGATGGTCATGGCGGTGACCGGCAGGACGATATGCCAGAGGTAGTCGAGCACCTTGCCGGCGAGGCTGAGGCTCTCCCAGTTGTCGGAGGTAAGGCCGCGCAGGGGGAAAATTGAAAAATACGAACCGCCCGCAAACAATACGATCAGGAACACGGCAAACAGAAAGCCCGGCACGGCATAACCGACAATGATGACGCCGCTCGTCCATGTATCGAAGCGGCTGCCGTCGCGGATCGCCTTGCGAATGCCGAGCGGGATCGAAATGAGATAGGTGATAAGCGTGGTCCACAACCCGAGCGAGATCGATACCGGCAGCTTTTCGACGATCAGCGACAACACGCTGGTGTCGCGGAAATAGCTCGATCCGAAGTCGAAGCGCACATAGTTCCAGACCATCAGCAGGAAGCGCTCATGCGCCGGTTTGTCAAAGCCGAACTGGACCTCGAGGGAGCGAAGGAACGCCGGATCAAGCCCTTGCGCGCCGCGATACTTGCTGCTGAGCGCGGCATCGGCGCCACCCATCATGCCCTGCTGCGCGAAATCGCCGCCGCCCGTGCCGCCGATCCGCGCCGTGGCGGAGACTTCGGTACCCTGGAGCTGCGCAATGATGCGCTCAATCGGCCCGCCGGGCGCGAACTGGATCACGGCGAAGCTGATCAGCAATATCCCGAAAATCGTCGGGATCATCAGCAGCAGGCGTCGGACAATATAGGCGGCCATGGATTGCGCGTCAGTCCTTGATGCCGAGCTTGTCGGCCTTCTCCCGATCGAACCACCAGGTTGCCGGTGCGCCGCGATCGTAGGTCGGCTGTGATTCGGGCCGTCCGAATATGTCCCAGAAGGCCATGTGATGCGAGGCCTTGTACCATTGAGGTACCCAATAATGCCCGGCGCGCAACACCCGGTCGAGCGCGCGGGCGGCCACCACCTGTTCCTCGCGCGTCGCCGCGGCGATGGCCTTCTCGATCAGCGCATCGACCGCCGGATCGGCGATGCCCGAAAGATTGTTGCCGCCAGGGACGTCGGCGAATTCCGACGACCAATAAGTGCGCATTTCGATACCCGGCGTCAGGCTGAGCGAAAAGCGGCGGATCGACGCGTCGAAATCGTAGCTTTTCATTCGCTCCTGAAATTGTGCCGAGTCGATTTGCCGAATGCGCGCCTCGATACCGAGTAGCTTCAGATTCTTGACATAGGGCGCGACGATCCGCTCGAAAGTCGGTTCATCGTCCAGAAACTCGACGGTCAAAGCCTCGCCTTGCGCATTGCGGCGCTGGCCGCGTTCGATCCGCCATCCAGCCTGATCGAGAAGTTCGCCGGCGCGTCGGAGCAGGGCGCGGTCCTGGCCCGAACCGTCGCTGACCGGCGGTGTCGCGACAGGACCAAACACGGCGTCAGGCAGTGCGTCGCGGAACGGCGCGAGGAGTGCCAGTTCTGCCGCCGTCGGCTCGCCCTCGGCCTTCATCGGAGAATTTTCGAAGTAGCTCGCGGTACGTTTGTAAAGATCGTAGAAGAGATTGCGGTTGGTCCATTCGAAGTCGAACGCAAGCCCCAATGCCTCGCGAACCCGCACATCCTTGAACTTGTCGCGCCGCGTATTGAGGAACCAGCCCTGCGCGCCCGATGGCCGGTTGTCGGGCAGGGTGAGAAGCTGCACGCGCCCGTCCTTGACCGCCGGGAAGTCATATTGTGTCGCCCAGGTGCGCGACGTGAATTCCTCTCGAAAATGATAGGCACCGGCCGCAAAGGCCTCGAACTGTGCCGTGCGATCGCGGAAATATTCATAACGAATGCGATCGAAGTTCCACTGCCCTGCATTGACGTTGAGATCGCGCGCCCAGTAATCCTCAACGCGCTCATAGGTGATGCTGCGTCCGGCGCGCAGCGGGCCGACCTTGTAAGGACCGCTGCCAAGCGGTGGTGTCAGCGACGACTCGCTGAAATCATGTTTGCTGTACCAGGCCTTTGAAAAGATCGGCAGCCCGCCGGCGATGAAAAGCGGCAGATCGCGCGTCTGCTCGCCGGTGAAGATGACATCGAGCGTCCGCGCGTCGCGGGCCCGGGCTTCGGTCATCTCGCGAAGGTTCTGCGAGATCAGTGGATGGCCCTTTTCCTTCAGCAGCATCAGGGAAAACGCGGCATCTTCGGCTGTCAGCGCCGATCCGTCGTGGAAATAGGCACCGTCGCGCAGATGGAATGTCAGCCGGTCGCCGTCGCTCTCCACACTCTCGGCCACCAGACCGTACAACGCGTCGGGTTCGTCGAGCGCCCGCGTCATCAGCGTGTCGAAAATCAGGCTCAGGCCCTGCGCCGCATTGCCCTTGAGGATATAGGCATTGAGTGAGTCGAAGGTGAGAACGGAGCTTTCGCCGATATAGGAGAACGTGCCGCCTTTGGGTGCTGCCGGAACGACATAGTCGAAATGAGAAAAGCCGGCCGGATATTTCAGGTCACCGAAGAACGACATGCCGTGACGGCCGGCCGCCGCCTGGCCGTCGCGCGGCAGCCACGGCAAAGCCAACGCGGCGCCTGCCAGCGACAGCACCTGCCGCCGTGAAAACGCCAACGGACCGCTCATGGGGCAACATCCATGGCGTCGGGCGGCGCCGCGCCCTCGTGCCACCAGATGGTCGGGAAGCCGATCGAATAGGCTGGCATCTTCTCCGGATGCCGCAGCCGCGACCAATAGGCGACGCGTGTTGTCGCAAGATACCATTGCGGCACCACATAATGTCCGTGCAGAAGCACCCGATCGAGCGCCTTGACAGCAGCCACCAGTTCAGCCCGGCTCTCGGCAAAGATCACCCGGTCGATCAGCTTCTCGATCGCCGGGTCGCAAATGCCGATGACATTGCGGCTGCCTTCCTGTTCGGCGGCGTCACAACCCCAGTAGTCGCGCTGCTCATTGCCTGGCGAAATGGACTGCCCGAAATTCTCGACAACGATGTCGAAATCGCGTTCGTCGGTGCGCCGCTGATATTGCGCCGAGTCGACAGTGCGTATCCGCACCTCCATGCCAAGCCGTTCCAGCGACTGCCGGTAGGGCGCAACGACGCGTTCGAATGTCGGATCGGCGAGCAGGAATTCGACGCTCATTTGCTCGCCGCTGGTCTCGTGTACCAGCTTTCCCTCTTTGACGACCCAGCCGGCTTCGGCGAAAAGCTCGGTTGCGCGCCGCAGATTGCCGCGGTTGTTGCCGCTGCCATCGGTGACGGGATTGGCATATGCCTCGGTGAAGACTTCCGGTCGCACCACGTCACGCATCGCTTCGAGGATTTCGAGTTCGGCGCCTTCCGGCAGACCGGTCGCGGCCATTTCTGAATTGGCGAAATAACTTCCCGCGCGCGTGTATTGATCATGGAACAGCGTCCGGTTCATCCACTCATAGTCAAAAGCGTAGTTGAATGCCCGCCGCACGCGGATATCCTTGAACTTCTCGCGCCGCAGATTGAAGGCAAAGCCCTGCATGCCTTGCGGGTTGAGCGAGGGGATTTCGTCGCGTTTGATGTCGCCGCGTCTGACCGCGGGGGTGTTGTATCCGGTAGCCCAGTTGCGCGCGCTGTTCTCGACCCGGAAGTCGATCTGGCCGCCTTTGAGGGCCTCGAAGGCAACGGTCGCATCGCGGAAATAGGTCAGCCGGATGCGGTCGAAATTATTGGAGCCGACATTCACCGGCAAATCGCGGCCCCAGTAATCTTCGACGCGCTCATAAGTGATGTGTTGGCCGGGCGCAACCGTGCCGACCCGGTAAGGGCCGCTGCCGAGCGGCGGCTCCAGCGTGGCCGCGGAAATGTCGCGCGTCCGGCCATTGGCGTCCTTGCCGGTCCAGTAGTGTTTTGGCAGCACCGGAAACTGACCGACGATCTGCGGCAGTTCCCGATTGCCCGTCTGGTCGAAACGGAACGTCACCTCGCGCGGGCCCGTCTGCTCGACGGCGGTCACATTGGCGTAATAAGCGCCGTAGAAGGGATGCTGCGCCCGGAGCGCTTCAAGCGTCCAGATAACGTCGGCCGGCGTCACCGGCGTGCCGTCATGCCACCGTGCATTCTGGCGAAGGACATAGGTGGCCGAGGAATAGTCGGCTGGATGACGTATGCTTTCGGCGAGCAGTCCGTATTCCGAGACGGATTCGTCCAGGCTGCGGGCCATCAGCGTGTCATAGATAAGGGCGAGCCATCCGGCCGGTTCGGTCCGGACAATGAAATTGTTGAGGCTGTCGAAACTGCCAACCACGGCATAGCGCAACAGCCCGCCCTTCGGCGCCGCCGGATTGACGTAATCGAAATGCGTGAAGTCCGGCGCGTATTTGAGTTCACCGAAGAGCGACGAGCCATGCCGCGGCACGTTGGGCTGGAAATCGGTGAAGCCGGTAACCGGCGTGACGATTTCGGTCGGAAGCTCTGCGGCTGGTAGGGGCGAGATCTCGGCGCTCTGTTGCGCCGTGTCCTGCGCCGGCCAGAAAACAAAAAAGGCGAGTGCCGCCGCCACGGCGATGGCCAGTCCGGTCAGGACCGGTTTGGTCATGAAACGCTGCAAAACGTCCTCCCTCTCGCCCCGATCCCCGTCGGTGCGCTGATAGTGACCGTTTTTAACCGGAAATGCCTGTTAAAACAAAGTCATGGACATCACAAACGGCGCGCCAAACAAAAACGCGCCCGGCAGTCTGCCGGGCGCGTCTTTGATCTGGCTTGTGGTGTCGCTCTACTCAGCGGGTGTGGCTTCGGCAGCGGGCTCTTCCGCCGTCTGAGCCGGCGCTTCCGGCAGCGCCAGATTGGAACCTAGTGTGTTCAGGTAGACGATCAGATCGGCGCGCTGCTGCGGATTGCGCATACCGGCAAAGCTCATGATCGTGCCCGGCACGGTCGCACGCGGATTGGCGATGAAGGCATCAAGTGCCTCGAATCCCCAATCGCCGCCAGTGCCCTTCATGGCCGTCGAATAGTTGAAATTCGGGTCATGTGCGTGCGGCCCGCCGACAACCTTGTAGAGGTTGGGACCAATGCCCGCCCGGCCGCCTTCATCGAAGGTGTGGCAGGCAGCGCATTGGCGCGCCAGGCGCTCGCCGCGACCGACATCGGCAGATGCCAGCAGCACCGCAAGCGGTACTTCCTCGACAACGGCCGCCGGTCCGGCGCCTGCCTCGCCTTCCTCAAGCGCGGCAACCGCATAGGCCTGCGGATTGGCCTCATCCGTGGCGTAGAGAAAATCGGTGAGGTTGGCCACGCCCAGAATGACGAGGACGGAGGCGAGCACGGCGCCTGCAATCTTGTTGAATTCGAATGAGTCCATCGGCTCCTGCTCCGCCCGGGTCGGTTTCGTGGTCCGGGACCGCCCGGCATGGCGCAACGCCCTGACCGGCCCCCTGAATTGGCGCGGAGATTAGCCGCTTCCGCCGCCGCGCCGCAAGCCGTATAAGTGCGCCAAATCAGCCCTTTGCGCTCCGCGTTACTTGCGGCGGCGGTCAAAAATGCGCAAGGCGGACGAAACCAAGCGCCACGTGCATTCTGGCCCGGGCGCGGGCAGGGCAAGGGCGCGGTTGCGGCGATCCGCCGCACCGCAGCGCCCGGGCCCGAAACGAACGGTGGGGGAACGATGGCGGCAACGGCGACAAACGGAGCGGGCGACCGCGCAGGGCATCCGCTCATCGTGATTCCCGCGCGCATGGCATCGACCCGCCTGCCGGGTAAGCCGCTCGCCGATATTGGCGGGGTCCCGATGATCGTTCAGGTCTGGCGCCGCGCGATGGAAGCGTCGATCGGCCGGGTGGTTGTGGCCGCCGCCGAGGCCGAAATCGCGGCGGCGGTCCATGCGGCCGGCGGCGAGGCGGTCCTGACCGACCCTGATCATCCGTCGGGTTCCGACCGCGTCTGGCAGGCGGTCTGCGACGTCGATCCGGAAGGCCGCCATGGCATCATTCTCAATGTGCAGGGCGATCTGCCGACGCTTGACCCGGCGCTGATCCGAACCGCCTACGAGGCGCTGATCCGGCCCGGCGCCGACATTTCGACATTGGCGGCCGAGATCGTTGTCGAGGAAGAGCGCACCAACCCCAATGTCGTGAAAGCGGTTGTCGATTTTGACGGCGGAAACATGGCGCGCGCGCTTTATTTCACCCGCGCCACCGCGCCTTGGGGCGAGGGCCCGCTCTATCACCACATCGGTCTCTACGGCTACCGCCGCGAGGCACTGGCGCGGTTCGTTCGCCTGTCGCCGTCGCCGCTCGAGAAGCGTGAAAAACTTGAGCAATTGCGGGCGCTTGAGGCCGGTATGTCGATAGAAGTGGCGCTCGTTGACACCGTTCCGCTCGGTGTCGATACTCCCGCCGACCTTGAAAAAGCCCGCGCGGCGCTTTCCCGGAGACCGATGCGATGACGGACGGTGCAACGCCGGAAAAGACCATCGCCTTTCAAGGTGAGCCGGGTGCCAATTCGCATATCGCCTGCCGCGAGGCCTTCCCCGATATGGTGGACCTGCCTTGCGACACCTTCGAGGACGTGTTCGCCGCCGTGAATGAAGGCCGCGCGCGGTTCGGCATGATCGCGATCGAGAACTCGCTCGCGGGCCGCGTCGCCGACGTGCATCACCTGATCCCCGGCGCCGGCCTCTATATTGTCGGCGAGCATTTCCTGCCCGTGCGCCACCAGCTTCTCGGCCTCAAGGGCGCGCGGATCGAGAATCTGAAATCGGCCCACAGTCATGTCCATGCGCTCGGCCAGTGCCGCCGCGTGATCCGTGAACTGGGGCTGAAAGCCGTCGTCGCCGCCGACACGGCGGGCGCCGCGCGCCAGATTGCGGAAGCCGGCGATCCGGCGCGCGCCGCCATTGCGACGGGCCTTGCGGCCGAAATCTATGGTCTCGAAATTCTTCGGGCCAATGTCGAGGATGCCGAGCACAACACCACGCGCTTCCTGATCATGGCGAAGGAGCCGAACGACGCCGAGCCGGAAGACGAGCCTGTCGTGACGAGCTTCATCTTCCGCGTACGCAATGTGCCGGCGGCGCTATACAAGGCGCTGGGCGGCTTCGCCACCAATGGCGTCAACATGACCAAGCTCGAAAGCTATCAGCTCGAAGGCACCTTCAACGCCAGCCAGTTCTATGCCGACATCGAGGGCCACCCGGCCTCGCGTCATGTCCGCCTGGCGCTGGAGGAGCTGGAATTTTTCACCAGCGAGCTGCGCATCCTCGGCGTCTACAAGGCCCACCCCTATCGCGCGACGGTTGTTGCCGGCGACTAGGCCTTGCCTTCGGCAAAAGCCTTGATCAGCTGATGCGCGATGGCAAAGGGCGGCGGAAACCACACCGTCCCGTCGCCCTTGCCCGCGAGCACGGCCTGCGCCTCCTCGCGTGTGAACCAGCGCCCTTCGGAAAGCTCGATGCCGTCGATCGTGAAGTCCTCGCTTTCGGCCACCGCATGGCAGCCGATCATCAGCGAGGAGGGATAGGGCCAGGGCTGCGTCGAATGATAGGTCGCCGACGCGATCTGCAGGCCGGCTTCCTCCTCGAGCTCGCGCGCCACCGCCTCTTCGATCGATTCGCCGGGCTCGACAAAGCCCGCCAGCGCCGAATGCATGCCCTTCGGCCAGATTTTCTGCCGTCCGAGAAAGCACTTGCCGTCATGCACGGCGAGCATGATGACGACCGGGTCGGTGCGCGGGAAATGTTCGGCCTTGCAGGACAGGCAGACGCGCTTGTAGCCGGCTTCCGACATGGCGCTTTTGGAGCCGCAGACCGAACAGAAGCCATGCCGGTTGTGCCAGTCGATCATCGATTTCGCCTGCGCCATGATCGCAAGCTCCGTCGGCGTGATCTCGCCGGCCATGGCCAGCGCCCGCAGATCCTCGAACGCGCCAAGGCCTTTCAGTGCCGGGTGATTGTCCGGATTCTCAAGGCCGCTGACATCGGCAGCGAAAAGCGCCTTGCCGCGCTTGTTGATGCCGAGGAAAATGATCGTGCCGTCGCCACCCAGTTCCTTCAGCAGCGCCGTGCGCATCCAGCCGATATCCTTGCCTGCGCCGGGGCTCGCCTCCGGCAGCACAAATGGCTGCAGCCGCCATAGCGGCACGAAGAGGCTTGTCGGCGCGGCAAGCTGTTCTTCGATCCAGGCGTTGTCGGTCCGGCGATAGCTGGCGCGGTCGAGCGGATTATTGGCAAAGATATTGGGGTTCTCTTGCAGGACCATTGGCGTTTCCGGCTTGATGTCGTTGAAATTCGGGTGGCGCAGACTGGCACATGGCGCAGACGTGCTCAATCGCGCGATTTGGACGCCAAGCCTTGCATCCGCCGCCCCTTACCCTGATATAGTCCCCTCGGGAGGTTGGCGGCGGACGGGTCCCTCGCCAACCCGGTCAGATCCGGAAGGAAGCAGCCGTAACGAGTTTCGCTCGGGTCGCTTGTCCAGCCTCCCACCCGTTTTTCACCTCAAGACCTTCGATGGGAGCGCGCGGATTCCATGAATGACGACGTGGAAAATCTCGCCGCTGCTGCCGACAATGCGGACGAGACGCACCGTCCGGACCCGGCGACGGAACCGGGCTTCGACCTGGGCGAGGCGTCGGTCGCCGCCGCGCCGCGGGCGCGCCCCTCCGGCTATCAGGTGCTGGCCCGCAAATATCGCCCGGGTGTCTTCGAAGATCTGGTCGGCCAGGAGGCGATGGTCCGCACGCTCTCCAACGCCTTCGATGCCGGCCGCATTGCCCATGCCTTCATGCTGACCGGTGTGCGCGGCGTCGGCAAGACGACGACTGCCCGCATCCTCGCCCGCGCCCTGAACTACGAGAAACCGGGTATCGAGGCGCCGACCATCCACATGGACGGCCCCGGCATTCATTGCGACGCGATCATGGAATCGCGCCATGTCGACGTGATGGAAATGGACGCGGCCTCGCGCACCGGCATCGACGACATCCGCGAGATTATCGACAGTGTGCGCTACCTGCCGGTTTCGGCACGCTACAAGGTCTACATCATCGACGAAGTGCACATGCTGTCGCGTCAGGCCTTCAACGGCTTGCTGAAGACGCTGGAGGAGCCGCCGGCGCATGTGAAATTCATTTTCGCCACCACCGAAATTCGCAAGGTCCCGGTGACTGTGCTGTCACGCTGCCAGCGCTTCGATCTGCGCCGGCTGTCGGTGGCCGAGCTGACCGGCCTTCTGTCGGGCGTTGCGCAGAAGGAAGATGTCGCCGCCGAGGCGGCGGCATTGAAGCTTGTCGCCCGCGCCGCCGATGGCTCGGCCCGCGACGCGCTTTCGCTTCTGGATCGTGCCATCGCGCATGGCGAGGGCCATGTCCGCGAAGCCGATGTGCGCGACATGCTGGGCCTGGCCGATCGCGCCCGGGTTTTCGATCTCTTTGACCTGGTGATGAAGGGCGACATCGGCGGCGCGCTGAACGAGTTGCGCGCGCAATACGATGTCGGCGCCGACCCGGCGGTCGTCCTTTCCGATCTCGCCGAGCTGACCCATTGGCTGACGCGCCTGAAACTGGTCGAAGGTGCCGGCGACGATGTGGCGATGTCCGAAACCGAGCGCGCCCGGGGCCGCGACATGGCGGGCCGCCTGCCGATCCGTGTCTTGTCGCGCGTCTGGCAGATGTTGCTGAAGGGCCTTGCCGAGGTGCAGGGTGCGGCGCGGCCGATCGCGGCGGCCGAAATGGTTCTGGTGCGCCTTGCCTATGTTGCCGAAGGGCCGGGCCCGGAGGAACTTGTCGAACAATTGAAGTCGGGCGGTGTGTCGGCGAAAGCGCCAGCGCGCACCGCGCCCGCGGGCGACGGCGGCGGTTCGCGTGCGCAACTGCGCTCGGTCGCCGCCACGCGTCCCGAAATGCAGGAACCGGCCGCGGCCGTTGCGGCATCCGCGCCGTCCGCCGACATCCGCACCTTTCAGGATGTGGTGGCGCTGGTCAGTGCCGACCGCGACATCCGCCTGAAGCATGCGCTCGAAGCCGGTGTGCGTCTCGTGCATTTCGAAACCGGCCGCATCGAACTCGGCCTTCTCGAAGGCACGCCCAACACGATCCTGACCGAATTGTCGGAAAAGCTTTCCCGCGCCACCGGCGCGCGCTGGCTGGTGTCGCTGGCCCGCAATGCATCCGATGCCGCGCCGACCTTGCGCGAGCAGGCGCAGACGCATGAGGAAATGTTGAAAGACCGGGCCCGCGGCGATGCACTGGTCAAGGCGGCGCTGGCCGTCTTCCCCGGTGCTGAAATTGTCGAGGTGCGCGAGCCCGGCCTTCTCGCCGCTGGCGACGTGCTGCCGCCCGAAATGCCCCCGGAAGACATGCCGGACGATATGGAGACCGAAGAGTGAAGAACCTCGCCGACATCATGAAACAGGCCCAGCAGCTTCAAGGCCGCATGGAATCGATGCAGACCGAACTTGAAGCCGCCGAGGTCGAAGGCCGTGCTGGCGGCGGCCTGGTCGCCATCGTCATGTCGGGCAAGGGCGCGGTAAAGAGAGTTTCGATCGATCCGGCCCTGATGAAGGCGGATGAACGCGAAATCCTGGAAGATCTCCTCGTTGCCGCCGCGGCCGACGCCCGGCACAAGGCCGAGGCGCTGGCCGCCGAGAAAATGAAATCGGTCGCCGGCGGATTGCCGATCCCGCCCGGCTTCGGGCTCTGAGCGCGATGGCGGTCACCGGCCCCGAGATCGAACGGCTGATTGCATTGATGTCGAAGCTGCCGGGTCTCGGCCCGCGATCGGCGCGCCGCGCGGTGCTGCAACTCATCAAGAAAAAGGAGACGCTGCTCTCGCCGCTCGCCGATGCCATGGCCGATGCGGCAGCGAAGGCACGCATCTGCTCGGCCTGCGGCAATGTCGACACGCAGGACCCCTGCGCCATCTGCGCCGACGTCACCCGCGATCCGCATGGGCTCTGCGTGGTCGAAGAGGTCGGCGATCTCTGGGCGCTGGAGCGCGCCGGCGCCCACAAGGGCCGCTACCATGTGCTGGGCGGTGTCCTCTCGGCCCTCGATGGCGTCGGCCCCGACGATCTCAATATCGGCAAACTGGTCGAGCGGCTGGGCGACGGCGAGATCAACGAAGTGATCCTCGCCATGAACGCCACCGTCGACGGCCAGACAACGGCGCATTACATCACCGACCGCGTTTCGGGCCTCGGCATTTCGGTCACCCGCCTTGCACATGGCGTGCCGGTTGGCGGCGAACTCGATTATCTCGACGACGGCACGCTGGCCGCCGCCATGAAATCGCGCCGGCCGTTCTGAGAACAGGCGCTAGCTCTTGTCCTTCGCCCAGTAGTTGCGCGTCATCGTGAAAACGGCGGGCGCCAGGATGAACAGCGCGATCAGGTTCGGCAGCGCCATCATCGCATTGAGCGCATCGGCCATGTTCCAGACGAGATCGAGGCTTGTCACCGCACCGATCGGGATCGCCAGCACCCAGACGATGCGATAGGGCCAGATCGCCTTGACACCGAACAGGAACTCCACGGCCCGTTCGCCGTAGTAGCTCCAGCCGAGCAGCGTCGTGAAGGCGAAGAGTGCCAGCGATATGGCAACCAGCGCGCCGCCCCAGGGCAAGGACGCGCCGAAGGCAGCGCTGGTCAGCGCCGCGCCGTTGACGCCGCTGGTCCAAAGCCCCGACGTGATGATGACGAGGCCCGTCAGGGTGCAGACGATCAGCGTGTCGATGAAAACACCAACCATGCCGACCAGCCCCTGCTGGATCGGATCGTCGGTCTTGGCCGCCGCATGCGCGATCGCCGCGCTGCCGAGGCCCGCTTCGTTGGAGAAGATGCCGCGCGCAAAACCCCAGCGAATGGCGAGCATCACGGTCGCACCGATAAACCCGCCTTCGGCCGCCGTCGGTGTGAAGGCGTGATAGAAGACGAGGCCGAGCGCTGCCGGAATGGCTTCATAGTTGATCGCGAGCACAATAACGGCGCCGCCGATATAAACGACGATCATTGTCGGCACCAGCGCGCTCGCCACTTCGCCGATCCGGCGGATACCGCCGATCAGCACCAGCCCCACCGCCACCATCATCACAAGGCCGGAAACGAGAACCGGCACGCCGAAATTGGATTCCAGTGCGCTCGCCACCGAATTGGCCTGCACGCCGTTGCCGATACCGAAGCCGGCAAGTGCTGTGAAGACCGCAAAGGCCGGCGCCAGCACCAGCGCCAGGGTCGGGAACTTCGCGCCGACGCCGTTCTTGATGTAATACATCGGCCCGCCGACATGATTGCCGAGCTCGTCGACTTCGCGATAGGCGACCGCCAGCACCGCCTCGGTATATTTGGTCGCCATGCCGACCAGCGCGATCACCCACATGTAGAACAACGCGCCCGGGCCGCCGAAATAGATCGCCGTTGCAACGCCGGCGATGTTGCCGGTACCGACGGTGGCTGCCAGTGCCGTCATCAAGGCCTGGAAGGGCGAAATGTCGCCGGCGCCTTTCGAGGGTTGCACCGAGAGTTTCAGTCCTTCGGGCAGCTTCCGCCACGGCATGAAGCGCAAGCCGACGGTCAGGAAAACGCCCGTCGCCGCCAGCGCGACCAGCATCGGCCAGCCCCAGAGAACATTGTTCAGCTCGTTGACGAAATCGTTGACGGCCAGCATCGCCCGTTCCCCTTGCCCCGGTCGGCGCCCCCCAAGGGCGTCCCTGTCCGCTGCGAGCCTAGCAAAGAAATTCAGGCTGTCGCTGCAAAAAACAGGCTCGATTGAACGGAACCGGAGCGGCTTTGCTCAGCCTTCGAGCAGATCGCGCGAGACGACAGGCAGGGCGTCCGCGGTATCTTCCTCGCCCATTTCCACCGCCTCGATCTTCTCACCGCGGCTGGTAATGGCATCGGCCGATTTGCGAATCTCGCCGATATCTTTCTCCGCTTGCTGAAAATGCCGCTCAAGATTGCCGACCCGGTCGCCGAGCCGGCCGACATCGCCCAGCAGCAGCGCCACATATTTCTGGATGACGCCGGCCTGCTTGCGCATTTCGACGTCTTTCAGCACCGCGCGCACCGTATTGAGCGTCGCCATCAGCGTCGTCGGCGAGACAATCCACACCCGCGCCTGATAGCTCTTGGTCAGCACATCCGGGAAGTTGGCATGGAGTTCGGCATAAACCGCTTCTGACGGCAAAAACATCAAGGCCGATTCGGCCGTCTCGCCGGGCACGATATATTTTTCGGCGATCGCCGCCACATGGCGATTGAGGTCGCCGCGAAATTGCCGCACGGCAATGACGCGCTCCGCCTCGTCCTTGGCATTTCGAAGCAGGTGGTAGGCATCGAGGGGAAATTTCGCATCGATGGCGATAGGCCCCGGCGGATTGGGCAGGATGATCAGGCAGTCGGCCCGCGTCCCGTTGCCGAGCGTCGTCTGGAAACTATAGGCCGACGGCGGCAGCGCATTGCTGACGATGTCGTTGAGCTGCACCTCGCCAAAGGCGCCACGCGCCTGCCGGTTGGCCAGAATGTCCTGCAGCCCCACCACCTGGCTTGAAAGCTCGGTGATGTTCTTCTGCGCTTCGTCGATCACCGAAAGCCGTGTTGTCAGCGTACCGAGCGTCTCGGCGGTCTTCTGCGCCGTTGCCTCCAGGCTCTGCCCCATGCGCTGGCTCACCATGTCGAGCCGTTCATTGATCGTCGCCGTCAGTTCGGTTCGCGTCTGCGCCTGCGTTTCGGCCATGGCCGAAAGCCGCCCCACAAGCTCCGCCTGCTGCCGGGCAAGCGCCGCCACCGCCTCGTTTCCGCCACCGCGCCCGCGCAGCATCAGCGCCAGCACGGCGCCCACGGCCAGCGCCGCCGCGGCAACCGCCAGTATGACAATCATTTGATCCATGTACCGCCTCCAACGCCGGACTATAGCCGATTCCCGTTCCTTCGCGCGGTTGGAGACCGGCCGGAAAGCGCCGGAATTTGGGGGTTCCGTCCGTCTCGCTCGGCCCATCTGCCTTGACCGAAATGCGCCGGGGGCTTATCTCAGGGCCCATGGCGATACGCGAAATCATCACCGCGCCCGATCCGCGTCTGAAAGAGATCTCGAAGCCCGTCGACAGGGTCGACGACGGCTTGCGCGCGCTGATGGACGACATGCTGGAGACGATGTATGCCGCGCCGGGAATCGGTCTGGCCGCCGTTCAGGTCGGCGTCCCGAAACAGGTGATCGTCATCGATCTGGCGCGTGACGGCGAGCCGCCCGCGCCGCGTTATTTCGTCAATCCGGAGATCAGCTGGGCGTCGGACGACACCGCCATCTACGAGGAGGGTTGTCTCTCGGTTCCCGACATGTACGAAGAGGTCGAGCGCCCGGCGCGTTGCCGTGTGCGCTATCTCGACTATCAGGGCGAAATCCGCGAGGAGGACTGCGACGATCTTCTCGCCACCTGCCTTCAGCACGAGATGGATCATCTGAAGGGCATCCTCTTCATCGACCATCTCTCGCGCGTCAAGCGCTCGATGATGCTGAAGAAGCTGATCAAGCAGAAGAAGCTTCAGGAAAAGGAACCGGCTTGAGCCCCGCCCGCCGGAGGCGGAGAACGCCCCGCCCGCCGGAGGCAGGCAATGGATAGATTGCGCCTTGCCTTCATGGGCACGCCCGAATTCTCGGTGCCGGTCCTGGCTGAAATTCTCGGTGCCGGTCACGAAGTCGTTGCCGTTTATTCGCAGCCGCCGCGCAAGGCCGGCCGTGGGCTGGCCGAACAATTGTCGCCGGTGCATCGCTTCGCCGACGACCACAGCCTTCCCGTTTTCACCCCTGCCTCGCTGAAAGGCGAAGCCGAGCAACGGGCCTTCGCCGCGCTCGATCTCGACATCGCGGTGGTCGTCGCCTACGGATTGATCCTGCCGAAACCGGTGCTCGACGCGCCGCGCATGGGCTGTCTCAATCTCCATGCCTCGCTCTTGCCGCGCTGGCGCGGCGCCGCACCCATTCAGCGCGCCATCATGGCCGGCGATACCGAAACCGGCGTCATGATCATGCAGATGGAACAGGGCCTCGACACCGGCCCCGTGCTGCTGGCCGAACGCGTGGCGATCGCGGCCGACGACACCTCGGGCAGCCTGCATGACAGGCTCTCCCATATCGGCGCATCGCTGATGCTGCGGGCGCTGGCGGCGCTGTCGCGCGGTGCGCTCGAAGCGACGCCGCAGCCCGAAACCGGCGTCACCTATGCGGCGAAGATCGGCAAGGCCGAAGCCCGCATCGACTGGTCGCGCCCCGCGCGCGACCTCGACGCCCATATCCGCGGATTGACGCCGGCGCCCGGCGCATTCTTCGAAATCGCCCGCGGCAATGAGACCGTTCGTGTGAAAATTCGCCGCGCCCGTCCGGTCGGCAATTCGGGCAAACCCGGCGCGGTTCTTGCCGCCGCCGACACGATCGTCGTGGCTTGCGGGGAAGGGGCGCTCGAAATCTCGGAACTGCAGCGCGCCGGCAAGTCGCCCGTCGGCGCCCGCGAATTCCTGCGCGGCTTTCCGCTGAGCGTCGGCGAGAGCCTCGCCTGATGCCCCGCTACAAGCTCACCATCGAATATGACGGTTCGCCCTTCGTCGGCTGGCAGGCGCAGACCAACGGATTGTCGGTCCAGCATGTGCTGGAAGCGGGCATCAAGGGTTTTTGCGGCGCCGATGTGAAGGTCCATGGCGCCGGCCGCACCGATGCCGGCGTCCATGCGCTGGGTCAGGTCGCGCATGTCGATCTTGAATCAGCCGTCGCGCCCGACACGCTGCGCGACGCCGTCAACGCCCATATGCGCCCGCATCCGGTGGCGATCGTCGAAGCTGTGCCGGTGCCGGACAGTTTCGAGGCGCGGTTCTCGGCCGTGAAGCGCCATTACATGTACCGCATCGTCAATCGCCGCGCGCCCTTGACGCTCGATCGCGGTCAGGCCTGGCTGGTGCACAAGCCGCTCGACGCCGAAGCGATGCATGCGGCGGCGCAAGCCCTGGTCGGCCATCACGACTTCACCACCTTCCGTTCGGTGCAATGCCAGGCGAAATCGCCGGTGAAAACCGTCGACGAGATTTCGGTGTCGCGCTACGCCGAGGAAATCGAGATCATCTGCCGCGCACGCAGTTTCCTGCACAATCAGGTGCGCTCCTTTGTCGGCACGCTGAAAATGGTCGGCGAGGGCAAATGGACAGCGCGCAATGTCGCCAGGGCGCTGGCCGCGAAGGACCGCGCCGCCTGCGGTCCGGTCGCCCCGCCCGACGGGCTTTATCTTTTGCAGGTGGATTACTGACGCCCGTCCTCGTAATGACGGCGTAGGGAGTCACTCCGGCCTGATATCCACCAGCTCGACATCTTTCGCGGCGATCGCCTCGCCGAAGAAAATCCCGCCGACGCGCGCAAAGCGTTCCGGGCTGTCGGTTGCCATGAAGCGCGTCTTGCCCTTGCCGCGCCGTTTGGCGGCCATGCCCTTCGCGGCAAGTTCCCGCTCGACGAAGCGGGCCGTCGTCGCGGCGCTGTCGACCAGCTTGACGTTCTTTCCCGCCACCTTGCCGATGACGCGCGCCAGCGCCGGAAAATGCGTGCAGCCCAGCACCAGCGTGTCGGGCGCGTTGCGTCCCTTGAACAGCGGCGCCAGATAGCGCCGCGCCGCCGCTTCGGCGACATCGCCCTTTACCCAGCCTTCTTCGGCCAGCGTCACGAACAGCCCGCACGGGGCTTGCGTCACCACCGCCGCCGGGTCGAGCGCATGAATGGCGCGCACATAGGCGCCGCCGCGCACCGTTGCTTCGGTCGCCAGCACGCCGATGCGGCCGCTTCTCGACGCCTTGACGCCGGCCTCCGCGCCCGGTCCCACCACGCCCACGACGGGCAGCGGCGCCAGCGCCGCGGCCAGCGGTTCAAGCGCGACGGACGCCGCCGTGTTGCAGGCGATCACGGCCATCTTGATATCGTGCCGCATCAGATAGCGCGTCGCCTGCGTCGCATAGGCCGTCACCGTCTCGGCGCTCTTGGTGCCATAGGGCAGCCGCGCCGTGTCGCCGAGATAGACGAGGTCTTCATGCGGCAGCCGCGCCCGCAGCGCCTTCAGCACCGTGATGCCGCCAATGCCGCTGTCGAAAACCCCGATCGGACGATTGTCGCTCAGGATAGGCCTCCGCCGGTCAGAAACAGCGTTGCCAGCAGCTGGTCGATGCTGAAGCTCAGCAGGAGATCGAAAATCAGGATCGCCGCCGCCGGCCCCGCTTCGACACCAAGCACGGTGCGCGCGATCTGCCAGCGATACCAGCCAAGCAGCCCCAGCGCCGGCAGCGACAGCATCATCGCCCCGCCGGCCGGCAGCAGGCCCAGCGAATAGGGGATCAGCGGCAGCGCGAAAGCGGCCGAGGTCAGCAGCACGCCCCAGTTATAGGTGATCAGATAGGCGGTGTAGTTGGCGCCGAGGCCGAGAACCCGCGCAATCCGCAGCATCGCAAGCAGAAACAACGCCCAGTAGATCAGCGTGCTCGCGACTTCGACGACAAGGAAGGCACCGAAGGAAATCTCGAAGGTGATGTCGAGTTCTTCCTGCGCGATCTGCCACAAGGCGGCGGCGGTAAAGAAGAGGATCGGAACCGAAAGCACCAGCGCCGCAAACGAACGCAACGCGCCGTCGGCCGACAGGTCGAAACATTCACGCGCGCTCTCCTCGCGCTTGACGATCCGCCAGGCGCCGGTCAATCCGCTGGTGACTTCATTGATGCTGGTCATGCGCCCGCCCGCCCGGCGAAATAGCCGCGCAGCACCGTTTCGTAAATATCGGCAAGCCGCGCAATATCGTCGATGCCGGCATTTTCGTCGGCCTTGTGCATGGTCTGGTTGAGCAGCCCGAACTCGACGACCGGCGCATAGGCGCGGATGAAGCGCGCATCGGACGTGCCGCCGGTGGTCGAAAGTTCCGGCGTGATGCCCGTCACCTTCTGGGCGGCCTCGGCGACCAGCGCCGAAAAAGGTCCGGGCGCGGTGACGAAAGCCTCGCCCGAGGTCACCGCCTTGAAACGGTAGCGCGCGCCGGTCTCGGCGGCGACCGCGTCGAAGACGCTGCGCATCCAGGCTTCCAGCGAAGCACCGGTATGCCGGTCGTTGAAGCGGATATTGAGCATCGCCCGCGCGCTTCCGGGAATGAGATTGGTCGTCGGATTGCCGACATCGACCGAGGTGATTTCGAGATTGGACGGCTGGAAATGATCCGTCCCCTCGTCCAGCACATGGGCGTCGAGCCGTCTCAGCATTTCAAGCAGCTTCGGCACCGGATTGTCGGCCAGCTGCGGATAGGCGACATGGCCTTGTGTGCCTTCCACCGTCAGCCAGCCATTGATGCTGCCGCGCCGCCCGACCTTGATCGTGTCGCCGAGCCGCTCGGCGCAGCTCGGTTCGCCGACAATGCAATGATCGATCGTCTCGCCCCGCGCGGCGAGCCGCTCCAGCATCTTTTTGGTGCCGTTGATGCTCGGGCCTTCCTCGTCGCCGGTAATCAGCAGGCTGATCGAGCCCTGAAAGCCCTCGGCCACGACCCGCTGCGCCGCCGCGACGAAACTGGCGATCGAGCCCTTCATGTCCACAGCGCCGCGCCCGTAAAGCCGCCCGTCCCTGGTCGCCGCCGCGAACGGATCGGCGCTCCACGCCGAAGCCTCGCCCACCGGCACGACATCCGTATGACCGGCAAAACAGAAATGGGGATGCCCGCTGCCGATCCGCGCATAGAGATTGTCGATATCGGGCGTGCCCTCGGCTGAAAACCGCATCCGCTCGCAAGCAAAGCCCAGAGGCGCCAGGTAGCGCTCCAGCACGGCGAGCGCGCCGGCATCTTCCGGCGTCACGCTCGGGCAGCGGATCAGCTCGATGGCAATGTCGAGCGGCTTGTAGGGTGTGGCGGGTGCGGTCATGCCCCTTTGGTAGCCCGCCGCCCGCCGCGCCGTCAAATGGACCCGGAGCATTTTCCGGCGAAGTGGACGCCGGTTCGCCGTCGAAAATGCGACCGAACGAAAATCTAATCCCGGAGAAGCTCGTTGATGGCGGTCTTGGCCCGCGTCTGCGCATCCACCGTTTTGACGATGACGCAGCAATAAAGCGACGGCGCCGGCGACCCGTCCGGATTGGCCTTGCCCGGCAGCGAACCCGGCACCACCACCGAATAGGGCGGCACCTTGCCGATATGCACCTCGCCGGTCGCCCGGTCGATGATCTTGGTCGAGGCTGAAATGAAGACGCCCATGGAGAGCACCGCCCCCTCGCCGACAATCACGCCTTCGACCACTTCCGAGCGCGCGCCGATGAAGCAATTATCCTCGATGATGACCGGGTTGGCCTGCAATGGCTCCAGCACGCCGCCAATGCCTACACCGCCCGACAGGTGACAATTCTTGCCGATCTGCGCGCAGGTACGGACGGTCTCCCAGGTATCGACCATGTTCCCCTCGTCGACATAGGCGCCGAGATTGACGAAGGACGGCATCACGACGACGCCGGGCGCGATATAGGCCGAACGGCGCACCACGGCGCCAGGTACGG
>JAUXOE010000013.1 GCA_030682415.1 Parvibaculum sp. | reverse complement strand
CCCTAATCCTCCACCTCCAGCGGCCCCGCGCCCTCGCGTTTGCTGTCGATGATATAGGCAAGCTCCGAAAACGCATCGAGCATGGCGTCGGCGTCGCCCTCATCCAGCAGCGACGGCAGATAGCGCGCCAGCGCCTCCTCGAATTCGCGATGCTTGGCGAGGCCCTTCTTTGTCAGCGTTAGCCGCACGCTGCGCCCGTCATCCTTGTCGGGCGCCCGGGCGATCAGCCCGCGCTTCTCCATATCGGCGATCAGGCCCGACGCGGTCGGCTTGCGGATCGCGGCTTCCACCGCCAGCTCGCCGGCCCGCTTCGGCCCGCGCTTCAGAAACAGCAGGAAACGGTATTGCGGAATGGTGATCTCCATTTCCCGCGCGATCTGTTCGAACTGGCGGAACAGCACCACCACCGTGCGCGCCATAAGAATAAGCCGCCGGTCGATCTCTTCCGTGGTGCCGTTCCGCTTGTTCGCCATCTGTCCTCAGAAAATCGCGTAGCCGCCGTCGACCACAAACGTATCGCCCGAATGATAGGACGAAGCATCCGAGGTCAGATAGACCGCCACGCCGCCGAAATCTTCCGGCTCGCCCCAGCGCCGTGCCGGCACGCGCGGAATGACCTTTTCGGCAAAGGCGGGTGCGGCTTGCGCCTGCGCGGTCATGTCGGTGGCGATCCAGCCCGGCAGAATGGCGTTGGCCCGCATCCCGTACCGCGCATGTTCGACCGCGATGCTCTTGATCATCGAAATCACGCCGCCCTTGGTCGCCGCATAGGCCTCGTTGCGCGCCGCGCCCTCGATGGCCGCAAGGCTCGCAATGCCGACCAGCGAACCGCCGGCATCGCCCGATTTGGCGCGGTCGACCATGTGCCGCGCGCTCTCGCGCAGCGTGAAGAACACACCGTCGAGATTGACCGCCAGCGTCTTGCGATAGGTCTCGGTCGTCATGCCGATAAAGGACGGCGCGCCGAAGCCGACGCCGGCATTGGCGAAGCAGGCGTCGATGCGCCCGAGTTCCTTCACCGTCGCGCCGATCCCGTCGACCACCTGTTTCTCGTCCGACACGTCGACTTTCCGCGCATAGACTTTCACGCCATGCGCGCGCAGCTGCTCGGCGGCGCGCTTGTTCTTGTCCTCATTGGTGCCCCAGATCGCGATATCGGCGCCCGACTGCGCCAGCGCATCGGCCATGCCGAGGCCGATGCCGCCATTGCCGCCGGTGATGAGCGCGACCTTGCCCGAGAGGTCGAAGGGTTTGTAGGCCATGGGGTTTCTCCCTGATCTGGTTTCTGGTTTTGACGATGCGGATGGCAATGGCAGGAGCCGCGCCGGTCAATTACCCGATCGGGGCTTGAGCGCCGGCTCTTTGGGTTTGGCCGCGCGCGGTTCCTCGTCGAGTTCGGCGCAGACGAAATAGGGCTTGAAGTCGAGTTGCTCGGGATCGGGTGGAATCTGGCAGGAATAAACCGACGCGCCCTTCTGCAGGATCAGCGCCGTGCCGAGATTGCCGCGGATCTCGTATTCGTCACCCAGCAGGTCGGTCAGCGACTTGTCGGTGGCGACGAACGGCCCCGAACGCGTACCGGGCTCGAACTTGGCCGATTGCGCCAGCGCCGGCGGTGCCGCCAGCGCCGCAAGGAGGGCGGCAAGCGCAGCGGTCGAAAGGGTCCGGCGGGTCATGATGGCAGACGAGCTCCTGGAACGAGGGGCAGATGAGGCCGCGAGTTTAGACGAAGGCGGCAAAGCTTCAACGCGGGCTCATTTTCCGCAGCGGGCGCATAGGCCCGAAATCTCGACCACCTTGCGCACGGGCTGGAAATGGGCGCGGCGCGCCGCCGCTTCCAGCGCCGTTTCGAGCTTCGGATCGACGATTTCCTCGGTCGCCCCGCATTTCTGGCAGATCAGGAATTGCCCCGAATGGGGCGCGCCGGCCTCGATGCAGCCGAGATAGGCGTTCAGCGATTCGATCTTGTGGATCAGTCCCTCGGCCATCAGGAAGTCGAGTGCGCGGTAGACGGTTGGCGGCCGCGCCGCCTTGTGGCTGCGCGCCAGTTCGTCCAGCACCTCGTAAGCCCCCATCGGCTTGTGGCTGCGCCAGACGATATGCAGCACCTTTTCGCGCAACGGCGTCAGCTGCACGCCCCGTGTGGCACACAGCTCCCGTGCCGTCGCCAGCGCATCGTCGATGCAGGCCCGGTGATTATGCGATGTATGGGCGTGAGCCGCCGCGCGCGCTGTCATGCCGTCTCCATTGGTTGATGCCGATGGTACAACATAACAATCGCGTTTGTCGCCCGACTCGGATTAAACAGGGGACATGTGCGGACGCTACACCATCACCGCGCCCCCCGACGTGATGCGCGAGCTTTTCGGCTTCGGCGAGCAGCCGAATTTCCCGCCGCGCCACAACATCGCGCCCACCCAGCCGGTGCCCATCGTCTTCCGCGACGGCGCGCAGCGGCATTTCCTGCTGGTCCGCTGGGGTCTTGTGCCCGCATGGGTGAGAGCGTTTCCAGGTGAAGTGGATGCCGGTTCACCGTCCGGAAACGCGACAAAACAAAGAAAAGCGCCGCAATCGCTGCTGATCAATGCCCGCGCCGAAACCATCGCGGAGAAACCCTCTTTCCGCGGCGCCTTCCGCCACCGCCGCGCCCTGATGCCGGCCGACGGCTTCTATGAATGGAAACCAGTAGGGAAGGGCGCCAAACAGCCATATCTGATCCGCCGCCGCGACCGCGCCCCCTTCGCCATGGCCGCGCTCTGGGAAACCTGGGCCGCCGCCGAAGGCAGCGAGATCGACTCTTGCGCCATCGTCACCTGCGAAGCCAACGCAACGCTCGCCCCCATCCACCACCGCATGCCGGTGATCCTCGACGAGAAAGACTGGGACGCCTGGCTCGACCCCGCCACCCCGCTGAAGGAAGCACAAGCCCTGCTGCGCCCCGCACCCGACACCCTCCTCGACGCCACCCCCGTCAGCACACGGATCAACCGCGTCGCCAATGACGACCCGAGCCTGCTCGAGCCGGCCACCATCGAACCCGAACCCGAAAAACCCGCCCGCGCGAAGAAGGCCGAGTCCGACACGAAACAGCTGGGCCTGTTCTGAGGCGGCCTTGCACTCTTGGTTGCACGCGGTCACAAACATAAAAATTAGTGTCACCCCGGCGAAAGCGGGGGTCCACTCGCAGCGCCTCTTGCCGCAGCTTTTGTGATTGTAGGATGGCGCCGACGCCGAGCACCGCCGCACTTGCTGAGGGAACCAATGGACCCCGGCTTTCGCCGGGGTGACACATTTGTTTTGTTCTATTCCGTGCCAAACCGCATCCTTGGCGCGGCTTGTCCGCCGTAGCCTTGGCGAAGGCGGAAGCGCCATCAAACCTTCTTCGCGCCTTCGCGCCTTCGCGCCTTCGCGTGCCAATCCCTTCTTCTCTTCTCCGCGGCTCCGCGCCTCCGCGTGAATCCCTTCCTTCAACTTCACTCCAGCCGCTTCGACATCACGCTGACCGCATCCGTCCCGTAGCCAAGCGCCGCATAGAACCCCGTCGCGCCCTCGTTCCCCGTCCGCACCATTAGGTTGAGCTTCCACACCCCCCGCGCCTTGAGCCAGTGCTCCGCCGCCGCCATGATCGCGCGCCCCAGACCCTGCCCCCGGAGCGCCGGATCGACCGCGACGTAATAGACCGCGCCGCGATGCCCGTCATGGCCGACCATGACGCTCGCCGCGATCCGCCCCTCGCGCTCGATCACCAGCACCTCCGAAGCCGGCCCCGCCAGCGCAAAGGCAAAGTCCCTGGCCGCATCGTTCCAGGGCCTTGTCAGCCCGCAGGCCTCCCACAGCGCCACCAGCGCCGGCCCGTCGCCGTCGCGCGCCGCCGGGTCGCCTGATTCGATATCCCTGTGAGCCATGTGCCTTCCCCGTTTCCCCTGAGAAAGCGGCCAATCCTGCCGCGTTCCGGCCCTCCGCGCTACCCCGTCGCGCGCGCCCCCGCTCTCCTCTATACTTTCCCTCCAGCCCCC
>JAUXOE010000162.1 GCA_030682415.1 Parvibaculum sp. | reverse complement strand
CGTCCGCCATCTGCGGCGCTGGCTTCGCCTTCCGGTCCCCGGTCAGGGATATGACTTTCCGTTCGGTCATTTTACAAGTTTTTTAAGGTATTTATATTTCAAGGCAATGCTAGCATGTAAATAAGCGTCTGTCCCGGCCGCACCAAGCCCCGACTTGCTGATTTATCAACCCATCCGGCCTACATTAACACCATGAGACAGAACAACTGGACATGGGCGGCGCTGCTGCTTCTGGCATTTGTGGCGCTGCTGCTCTTCCTCAACAACCGCTTCCCGGGCGCGTTGCAAGGCGAGGACGCGCAAATGCGGCTGGTGCACAGCCTGTTGCTGCTGGCGCTGGTGGGCGGCAGCGTGGTGCTCGGCTGGCGCGAGCGGGCGGGACTTGCGCTGAAGCAGGCGCTGATCTGGATCGCCATCGCGCTCGCACTTGTCGTCGGTTACAGCTACAGCGACGTCTTTTCCGACATGGGCGACCGCACGCGCACGGCGCTGGTACCTTCGGCACCGGTTTCGAGCGAGCCGGGGACCGCCTATCTGTCGCGCAACCTCTCGGGCCACTTCCATGCCGACGGCCTCGTCAACGGCACGCATGTCCGGTTCATGGTCGATACCGGCGCCAGCGACATTGCGCTCAGCGCCGCCGATGCACAGCGCATCGGCCTCGATCTCGACAGTCTGCGCTACACGACGCCCTATCAAACCGCCAATGGCACCATCTATGCCGCGCGCCTGACGCTCGATGAAGTCAGCATCGGTTCAATCCGGCTCAATAACGTGACCGCCTCGGTCTCACGCGAGGGCCTCGGGCAATCGCTTCTGGGCATGAGCTTTCTCGGCCGGCTTTCTTCCTTCGAGATCCGCGGCGAGCGGCTGGTCCTGCGCGAATAGCAGGCTGCATGCAAGACGAAAGCCCGCTATAACCGCCGCCAGCACCCTGCCTGCCGGAGATATCATGCCCCTGAAGCCGCGCGCCGACCTGAAGCCCAATACACTTGAATTCGAGAACCTGCCGCTGGTCTCGCCCAACGGCTTTCGCGAATATGACGCGCGCTGGCTGTTCGAAAAGGAAATCAATCTTGTCGGCATCCAGGCACTGGGCCTGGGGCTCGGTACGCTGATCCATGAATTCGGCGTGCGCCCGGCGATCGCGGTCGGTCACGACTACCGCTCCTATTCGGTGTCGATCAAGCAGGCGTTGATCATCGGGCTCATGAACGCCGGCTGCGAGGTGCATGACATCGGCCTGGCGCTGTCGCCCGTCGCCTATTTCTCGCAGTTCGCGCTCGACGTGCCTTGCGTCGCGATGGTGACGGCCAGCCACAACGAGAATGGCTGGACCGGCGTCAAGATGGGCGCGCATCGGCCGCTGACGTTCGGCCCCGACGAGATGACGCGGCTGAAGGAAATTGTGCTTGAGGGCCTCGGCTGCCCGCGCGACGGCGGGCGCTATATTCGTGTGCCCGACATGGCGGCGCGCTATATCGCCGACCTGACCGAACGGCCGAAAATCAAACGCAAACTCAAGGTCGTCGCGGCCTGTGGCAATGGCACGGCGGGCGCCTTTGCGCCGCAGGTGCTGGCGGGCATCGGCGTTGACGTTATCCCGCTCGATTGCGATCTCGACTATACCTTCCCGCGCTACAACCCCAATCCCGAAGACATGGAAATGCTCCATGCGCTGCGCGACAAGGTTCTGGAAACGGGTGCCGATATCGGTCTCGGATTTGACGGCGACGGCGACCGCTGCGGCGTCGTCGACGATACGGGCGAGGAGATATTTGCCGACAAGGTGGGCGTGATGCTGGCGCGGGACTTGTCGGCGCGTCATCCCAACGCACAATTCGTGGTCGATGTGAAATCGACCGGGCTCTTTCTCACCGATCCGGTCCTGATCGCCAATGGCGCGAAAACGGATTACTGGAAGACCGGACATTCCTATATCAAGCGCCGCGCGCATGAACTCAATGCGCTGGTGGGCTTCGAAAAGTCTGGCCATTATTTTTTCAACCCGCCGATCGGGCGCGGCTATGACGATGGACTGGTTTCCGCCATCGCCATTTGCGACATGCTGGACCGCAATCCGGGAATGAAGATGTCGGATTTGCGCGAAGCGCTGCCGAAGACCTGGGGCTCGCCGACGATGTCGCCTTATTGCCCCGACGAAAAGAAATATGAAGTCGTTGAGCGGATGGTGAAGCTCTTTTCCGGCATGGCCGAGAAAGGCGAGAAGCTTATCGGCCAGAAAATCCGCGATGCGGTGACAGTCAACGGTGTGCGCGTGACAGTGGAAGACGGGACGTGGGGGCTGGTGCGCGCCTCATCGAACAAGCCCGGCCTCGTCGTCGTGGTCGAAAGCCCGGCGTCGGAAGCCAATATGCGCGCGATGTTCGCCGAGATCGACAAGCACCTTTCGGCACAGCCGGAAGTGGGCGCTTACGACCAGAAGATCTAGCTGCATTTGCCGATAGCCGGAAGCGCCCGCGGCGCATCTTCAATTGACGTGCAAGGATCATTTCTCTCCAATACCTGACGGGGGTCGCCTTGGCCTGATGCCAGGGCGCCAAAAGGGGGGAACGATCCATGCTGAGAAAGTTATTCGCGCTCGCCTTCGTGGCGGGCTTTGCGACGGGCTGCGCGGTCGGGCAGAAAATCGACTACAGCCAACAATATTCGAGCATTCCGACGATCACGCAGGGAACGACGCTGTCACTCGGCGTGCAGGACCTCCGTCCCTATGTCATTTCCGGCAAGAAGGAAGCGAATTTTGTCGGCGTCCAAAGAGGCGGGTATGGCAATCCGTTCGACGTGACCACGACCTCCGGCCGCCCGCTGGCCGAAGACTTGCTGCAGACCTTTACGAATACGTTCAGGAGTGCGGGTACTGTCGTCACCGGCACAACACTCGCCTCGTCATTGTCACCTGAAATGGCGGTCACGACTCTTTCCGAGAAGGGGTCGGAACGAATTCTCTATATCTCCTTCAAGGAATGGAAGAGCGACTCCCTTGCGAATTCCTGGGTGATCTATGATGTCACCGCGCGGATATACGACAGGAACGGAAAGATGCTCGGACAAAATCACCTGCAGGGGAAGGATGCGATCTCGTCAAGCGCCGCCATGGCAAAAAGCGATGCCAACAATTCAATAACCCAGGCGTTTCAGCAGAAGATCAAAGACCTGCTGGGTGGGCCGGAAATCATCGCGGCCCTCCAATAGAGTCTCGCCGCCTCGATGTTCGAAGCTGGTGAGTGCGGCCAAAAATTCTGAACAGGCTCCGCGCTTGCCCTTCGCATCTCTGCCGGTCACTCTCGCTCAAACGAGAGCTGCCGGAGACGCGGAGCCATGGGCGAGACATCAAGCGATGATCTGATCGACGCCGTCGACGCGCTGTTGCCAGCGCTGTTGCAAGCGCTTGAAGCGCTGGGCTTTATTGCGCGGCACCTGCATCCGCCGCTGATCGGCGAGCTTGTCGAACAGATGGGGCCGGTCGAGGCGCGGCTCGCGGAAACGCGGGCGGCTTTCGATGCGGCCGTGTGGCCGGAACATCTCGTGCCGTTTCGCGATCATGTGCAAGGCGCGGCGGAAGCGGCGCGTTCGGCTTTCGCGACATTGCGCGCCGCGCGCGAAGCGCCGGCGGAAGCGGGCGGGCCGGTCTTCGGCGCCTATCGCGCCTTGCGCTATCTGCCGCGCGCGATGGAGAGCCTTTACCCCGTCAGTGCCATGCTGCCGCCAGTGAGCCGCTTCTTTCTCAACCAGGCGAAGCGCGACGACGATGCGCTTGTCGCCGCGCTTGCCGAGGGTGCGACGCGCGAGGGAACCGGCGTTCATCATTTCGGCAACGACAAGGGACAGCGCGGCGGCTTCTCGCTTTATGTGCCGGAGACATACGACGCGGCGCGACCTCACCCGCTGATCGTCGCCTGCCATGGCGGCAGCGGGCACGGGCGCGGTTTCCTGTGGAGTTGGCTCAGCGACGCGCGCTCTTCAGGTGCGATCCTTCTGTCGCCGACATCGCTCGATGCCACATGGTCGCTGATGGAACCGGAGCAGGACCGGGCATCGCTGGCGCGAATGATGGCGCATGTGGGCGAACGCTGGAATATCGACACGGGCCGCATTCTGCTGACCGGCATGAGCGACGGCGGCACCTTCACCTATCTTGCGGGGCTGGCTGGCGGGCCGTTCACGCATCTGGCGCCGGTGTCGTCGGCCTGGCATCCGATGCTGATGGGCATGGCCGATCCGGCGCGCATCGCGGACCTGCCCGTCTATATCGTGCATGGCGCGCGCGACTGGATGTTTTCCGCCGACATGGCACGGCTTGCGCAGGCCGAACTTTCGGCGGCGGGCGCGCACGTTACCTATCGCGAGATCGCCGACCTGTCGCACACCTATCCGGCGGAAGAGAACGCGCGGGTGATCGACTGGTTTCTCGGTTAGCCGAAGAGTCGGTAAAACATCTGCAACGACGTCAGCGCGAGGAAAAGCGCGAAGGCGCGGATCAGCGCCTTGTGGCTGATCGCATGGGCGATGGTTGCCCCCCAGGGCGCGGCGAGGATCGAGAGCGGCATGATGAGCGCCAGGCCGATCAGGTTGACATAGCCGATGCTGAAAGGAGGCAGGCGCGGGTCATTCCAGCCGGCCCAGACGAAACCAATCATCGCCGGCACCGCGATCAACACGCCGAGGCCGGCCGACGTCGCCACCGCCTCGCGCGGGTTCTTGCCGTAGAGCGTCATGAAGGTGACGCCGAAGGTGCCGCCACCGATGCCCATCAGCGCCGAGAGGCCGCCGATGGCCGATGCCACCGGATATTGCACCGCCTTCGAGGGGAGTTGCGATCCGAGGCGCCAGCTTTCCTTGCCAAAGGCGAGATTGGCGGCGACGACGAGCGCAATGGTGGCGAAGACACCGGTCAGCGCATCGCCGCTGACCCAGGCCGCGATCGCCGTGCCGAGCACAACGCCGACAAGCACCGGCAACGCCCAATCGCGCAGCATCTGCCAGTCGACGACACCTTTTTTCGCATGCGCGCGAACGGAGCGTATCGAGGTGAGGATGATGGTGCCGAGCGAGGTGCCGACCGCGAGGTGCATCCGCACGCCCTCGTCGATCCCCAGCAGCGTGAACACATGATAGAGCACCGGCACGATGACGATGCCGCCACCGACACCAAGAAGCCCCGCAAGGATACCGGCGATCAGGCCGGTGAAGACGAGGCCCGCGGCGAAGGGCGCGAGTTCCATCAGCGACATGGCGGCAATGTTCATTCGTGCGTGTACTTTCAGATCGGCCCGGGATCGGGCGCAGAGAACCGCTATTCGGCGGCGGAGAGGGTTTCAGTGACGGGCTCGCGCACCAGCGCCGCCGCTTCGCGAATGACCGCGACACCGGCACCCGGCCGCGGGGCGTTTTCGGAGAGGTGGCGACGGAAGGCGCGTGCGCCGGGACAGCCCTGGAAGAGACCCAGAATGTGGCGGGTCATCGCATGCAGATGGGTGCCGCGCGCAAGCTCGCGTTCGACATAGGGGATAAAGTTTTCGATTACCTCATGCCGGGTCGGCAAGGGATGGTCGTCGCCGTAGAAGATCCGGTCCAGCTCGACCAGAATCCAGGGGTTCTGATAGGCGGCACGGCCGAGCATGACACCATCGACATGAGCAACATGCTCAACCATGCCGGAAACATGCTCGATGCCGCCATTGATGATGATTTCCATGTCCGGCATGGCACGCTTCAGCTCGTAGACAAGGCCGTAGTCGAGCGGCGGTACGTCGCGGTTTTCCTTCGGCGACAGGCCTTCGAGCCAAGCCTTGCGCGCATGAACGATCAGCGACTTGCAGCCGGCCTCGCGCACGGCGCGCGCCATGGCCGGCAGGGCCTCGCGCGGTTCCTGCTCGTCAACGCCGATGCGGCATTTGACGGTGACCGGCACAGCCACGCAGGCCCGCATCGCCTCGACACAGCGCGCCACAAGCTCCGGCTCGCGCATCAGGCAGGCGCCGAAGCGGCCGGACTGCACACGGTCCGACGGGCAGCCGACATTGAGATTGATCTCGTCATAGCCGACAGCCGCGCCGATGCGGGCGCTCTCGGCGAGGTCTGCGGGATCGGAACCGCCGAGCTGAAGCGCCACCGGATGTTCCGCCGGATCGAAGCCCAGCAGGCGCTCGCGATCCCCGTGCAGCACCGCGCCCGTCGTCACCATTTCGGTGTAGAGCAGCGGGTGGCGCGCGATGAGGCGCAGGAAGTACCGGTCGTGCCGGTCCGTCCAGTCCATCATGGGTGCGATGGCGACCTTTTTTCCCTTGTATTTCAACATGTTGATATAATCACGGATCCTCGAATGGCCGGTCGTTTCGAGCCGAAAATACGCCATCTTTCCATATCCTGCCGTTAAAGGCGGGTCGAGACCTCTTCCTTCTGTGGCCGGCACAACCGGATCGCACTAATGCACGAACCAGCTGACCGCCAGCACCCGCCTGGCAACAGGCGGATGCCCCCGCCATGCGCCAAGTCCTTGTCACGAAACATACTTCGGTGTGCCGATACGCGATGCCGCCAACCGTTCCCGAGGCCTGGGTCAAGCTGTTAATAGACCTACGGGCGATAGAGATAGGTAGCCTTCAAACAGTCAATTCCACTATAGTCCGGGCTGTTCAACTCAATTTCGTTCTGATGGGCCGTCATGCCGGGGTGACAGGCTCGACAACTGGGCCGGAATTTGAGGGCGGGGCGCTTTTTGGGGGCGCACGTAGATGAGAGTTGGTGACATGAAAAAGACCGACATGGCCATTATCGGCATGGCTTGTCGGTTCCCCGGCGGCTGCAACACGCCCGAGGCGTATTGGGAACTGCTCGCCGGTGGGCGCAACGTCGTCACCGAAGTTCCCACCGACCGCTGGAACCATTCGCTTTTCAAGCATCCCAACCGGAAGGCGCCGGGGCGAAGCTACACTTTCGCCGCCGGAACACTGGGCGACATCCGGGGCTTCGACGCCGCTTTCTTCGGGATATCGGCACGCGAAGCCAACATGATGGACCCGCAGCAACGGTTGCTGCTGGAGATGGGGTGGGAAGCGCTCGAATCCGGTGGACAGATTCCCGGCCATCTCGTTGGACAGAACTGCGCCGTTTATGTCGGCATCTCATCCACCGAATACGGATCGAGCCAGCAGAGCAATGCAGACGGCATCAACGCCTATACAATGCTCGGCTCTACGCTTTCGATTGCCGCCAACAGGCTCTCCTACCAGTTTGACCTGCGCGGCCCGAGCATGGCGATCGACACGGCCTGCTCGTCGTCTCTTGTCGCGCTCGACGAAGCGCTCAATGCACTTCGCGCCGGACGCTGCGACATGGCGCTGGTCGGCGGCATCAGCCTGCTTCTCAGCCCCCTGCCCTTTATCGGCTTTTCAAAAGCGACGATGCTCTCGACATACGGGTTGTGCCGCGCCTTTGGCGAGAACCCGGGTGGGTATGTCCGCGGCGAAGGCGGCGGCGTCGTCGTCATCAAACCCTTGGCCGATGCGCTTCGCGACGGCGATCCGATACAGGCGATCATCGAAGGATCCGGTGTCAACACGGACGGGCATACAAACGGCATCGCCCTTCCCTCGCACCAGACGCAGCGCCTGCTCATCGAACAAACGATGGCCAAATTCGAAGTCGATCCGGCCGAGATCGACTTCTTCGAAGCACACGGCACCGGCACGATCGTCGGCGATCCGGCGGAAAGCCGGGCAATCGGCGAAGCGATCGGCCAGAAGCGCCGATCCGGTGACGGGCCGCTTCCGATCGGATCGGCCAAAACGAATATCGGTCACCTGGAGCCGGCATCGGGCATGGCCGGTCTGATCAAGACGATCATGGCGATCCGTCATCGCGCTGTACCTCAGTCGCTGCATTCGCAGACGCTGAACCCCGACATCGATTTCGAGGGACTTCGCATCGCGCCGGTGCAGAAGCTGACGCCGATCGATGCGACCGCGCGCCCGATCCGCGCCGGCGTCAATTCGTTCGGATTTGGCGGCGCCAATGCGACGGTGTTGCTGCGCGAGCATGTCGCTCAGTTCCCGGCGGCACGCGATGTTTCGCCGACGCCACCACCACTTGTGCTGTCCGCCAAATCGCCGGTGGCGCTGCGGGCGATGGCACGTAACTGGGCGGAATTCCTGCGGCCGCGCGACAAGGACGACTACTACGACGCCGCGTTTACCGCGGCTTTCCGGCGCACGCGCCATCCGAGCCGCGCCGTCTTTCGCGGCGATACAGTCGGCGAAATCGTCGAGCAACTTGTCGCGTTTGCCGACGAAGCCGACGGCGCTGTCGTTTCAAACGAAGCGGCCGTTTCAGATGCAAAGGTCGGCTTCGTATTCAACGGCAATGGTGCGCAATGGCCGGGTATGGGCCAGCGGCTCTATGCCGAGAGCGAGACTTTCCGTCGCGAGGTCGATGCAATTGACGCGTTGATCGTCGAAATCGCCGGATGGTCCCTTGTCGAAGCCTTGCATGCCGAGGACGCCGAGCAACGCCTCGGACGAACCGAAGTGGCACAGCCTGCCCTGCTTGCGATCCAGATCGGCCTTTGGCGCTGCCTGCAGGAAGCGGGGCTGATGCCCGGCGCCGTTGCCGGGCACAGCGTCGGCGAGGTTGCCGCCGCATATGTTTCCGGCGCGCTCGATCTCGACCAGGCCGTGCGGCTGGTCGTTGCCCGATCCGAGGCGCAAGGCCAAACGCGCGGTCAGGGCCGCATGGCAGCGGCCGGGATTTCGCCGGAACGGGCGCTGAAGATCGAGAAGGAATTCGACGGCAAGATTGAACTTGCCGCGATCAACACGTCAACCTCCGTTACACTCGCAGGCGACGAGCAAGCGCTGATCGAACTCGGGGACAAGCTGACGGCGGAGAAGATTTTCTTCCGTCTCCTCGATCTCGACTATGCCTTTCACAGCCGCGTACTCGACCCTGTGCAAAGCCATTTCCTGAAACGGATCGGCTCGGTTGCGCCGGCTGCAACGAGCATTCCCTACTATTCGACTGTGTTCGGCGCCGAAGCATCGGGCGCGGCGCTCGACACCGAATATTGGTGGAGCAATATGCGCATGCCGGTGCGCTTTCTCGACGCAATCGGCGCCATGATTGCAGACGGCGTCGAAGTGCTGGTCGAAATCGGGCCGCATAGCGTTCTTCAGCCTTATCTGCGCCAGATTCTGCGTGAAAAAGGCAAGGCCGGCGCTCCCATCGCCAGCATGACGCGCAGCGCGCACGGTGCGCCAATGCTTCATCAAGTCGCCGATGCGGCGTTCTGCGCCGGCGCCGAGCTCGCATTTGGCCGGTCGTTTCCCACGCCAGGCCGTTGCGTCGAACTTCCGGGATACCCGTGGCAACACGAAAGTCACTGGACACCGGTGACGCCCGACGCCGACGGGCGCTTGTATACATCCAATGACGGGCCGTTCCTGGGCAACCGGCCACAACGCGGCCATGCGTTCTGGGAAGCACAGATCGATGCAGAGTTGTTCCCGTTCCTCGCCGATCACAATGTCGGCGGTTCGATCGTGTTTCCGGCGGCGGGGTATGTTGAGTGCGTTCTTGAAGCTTCGATCGCGCTGTTCGGCGGCGAGCGCCACTGCGTCGAGATGCTGGAGATTCGTCGTCCGATCGTGCTCACGCGCGGACAGATACTCAACTTCCGGTTCATCTATGACGCCGATGACAAGGCATTCCGTATCGAGACGCGGAAGCGCACAAGCGAAGACCCGTGGACGCTGAATGCGGTCGGCCGGTTGACCGAACACCTGGCCGGCGATGACGACGCACCGACCTTGCCTCGCGATTTGGCATCGTCCAGCCGGATTTCGCGCAACGAACATTACCGGATCGCCGCTGCGCTGGGCCTCAATTACGGGCCGTCTTTCCAGACGATCGAGTCGGTGCTTGTGGCAGGAGACAGCGCGGTTGCCGAATTGCGGGCGCCGGACGCCGTTGTCGGGATGCTCGACACGTTCGTGCTCCATCCGAGCTTCCTCGATGGCTGTCTGCAGACACTGTTTTCGATCCTCTTCGAGGCCGGCGTCAAGGAGACCAATGCCTACCTGCCCTATCAGTTCAACGGCATCAAGGTGTTTCGGCCACATGCTCTCGCCGTTCGCTGCCACACCAAGCTCCGATCGCGCAGTGAAAAGTCACTCGTTGCCGACTTCACGTTATTCGATGCCGAGAATAATTGTGTCGCCGAGGTGACCGGACTGCGCTTTCTGCGAGCCGAGCTCCAGAACGCCAGCACCGGCACGCGACGTTTCCGGTTTGAAACGCGCCCGCTCGATCATGTTTCCGCCGAATGCAAAACACCCGATGCCGCGACGCTCGCTGCGGCGCTGGGCTTTGTCGAACGGAACGCCGCCCTCACCGACCACGGGCCCGATCTTGACGCTATTGCGCGCGACCTGCTGCCGCACAACGACGCCGAACAGTACGCTCTCAGCAACGGTGCAAACGGACATCCCAATCCGGTGACGCTACCGTCGCCGGTGAATGGCACCGCCTATCGCCAATTGCACCGCATCGAAGCGCTACCGGGTGAAAACGGTCTGCGAATGTGGCAAGAAGCCTTTGCGCGCCATCCAGCCTATCTGGCCGAACTCAACGCCCTGATGTGCTGCAATGGCGAACAGAAGCCAAGCGCGACCAGCCGCGATCATCTGTTCGAAGGCTCGCCGAGTTTCGCGCCAGCGCGTGCCTTGCTCGCAGAAGCAATGATCAAGATTGCAGCGCTTTGGCCCGCCAACCGGCGTCTTCGGATTCTGGAAGTCGGAACGGCCATCGGACTGGCGCGTGACGCCGCATCGATCTCCGCTACGGGCGCTGTCGATTTCACGATCATTTCGGGCGACGAAACAAAGCTTTCCACCCTTGAAATGGACATCGACGCCCCGAACGTTCGGTTTCTCCACGCCGATCCTGCAGGGCTTTTGTCCGAGAGCGACATCAAGAAACTCGGCGAATTTGACGTTGTCGTCTGTCCGCTGCCGTCAGCCTCCGGTGGTATGACGCCAGCGCTTCGTGGGAATGTCAGCGAATTGCTCGCGGCGGGTGGATTGCTGCTGCTGTCCGAACCCAAGCCTTTGGCCTGGATCAATGCCGCTATCTCAGCTGTCGGTCCAGATGTGGGCGCCGAAATGCAGGAACGCCGTATGGACGTCGAGGACCTTGTCCGCTTTTTCGCGGCCGATGGGTTCTGCAACTTTCAAACCGCCAATGCAGGCAGCGCGACAGTCTTTATAGCCGATGCACCGCGGCCCGGTGACTTCCGGACCGCCCCGGCCCGGGCCAACATTGACGTCGCTGGATCGGGGTGGCTGGTTGTCTATGATCCATCCAAGGCCGAAGCGAACAGCGCGCGCGCATTGTGCGACGAGCTGGAGCGGGCAGGCGCTGTGGCGATACAAGCGCATGCTGGTCACAATCCCGGGCAGGACGACGACGCGCTGGCCCTCGATCCGGATGTTGAAATGCAGTGGCTTGAAACCTATCAAGCCATGGCCGGAACCGGCATCGATCTTGGTGGCGTCGTTCTCTTCGGCGATATGTCGGCCGATGCTCGACCCGGATGGAGCGCCTTGCTCGCGGCGCGGGCGATGTCGCATGCCGAATTCAAGACGATGCCACGACTGCATATCGTTACGCGCAATGCGTCGAGCTTCCGGGCGACCGACAAGATGAACCTTACGCAGGCGCCACTTTGGGGCATCGGGCGCGTTATCGCCAACGAAGTGCCAAAGACACGCTTGCGCATGATCGACCTGCAGGGCGACGATCCGACACAGACGGAGCTCATTTCCGCGCTCTGCGCATCTCTTCTCGATGCAGATCCCGAGTCCGAACTCGTTCTCAGCCCAGAAGGTTCATTCGCACCACGTCTGCGTGTTGTCGCGAACGAACAGTCAGCGGAAACGGGTTTGACTGCGAGGAAGCTGACATTCACAACGGGCCGTCTCGGTTCCCTTTCCTGGCGCCCGGCTGCCGTGCCGAAGCCGAAGGCGCATGAAATTGTTGTGACACCGCGCGCTGCCGGCCTCAACTTCCGCGACGTCATGTATGCGTTGGGCGTGTTGCCGGAGGAAGCGCTCGAAGCGGGATTTGCCGGGCCGAGCCTCGGCATGGAAGCCGCCGGTATCGTGACCGAAGTCGGCGAAGATGTTGCGGGTTTCCGGCCAGGCGATGCGGTTCTGTGCTTCGCGCCGCATTGCTTCGACAGCCACATTGTGACGCCTGCTGCTGCGGCGGCGATGAAGCCATCCCGTTTGAGTTTCGAGGAAGCAGCAACAATCCCGGCGGCATTTTTTACCGTTCAATACGCCCTCAACCATCTGGCGCGCTTGAGAAAGGGCGAGCGGGTCGTGATTCACGGCGCCGCCGGCGGTGTCGGTCTCGCGGCTATTCAGATTGCACGCCACATTGGCGCAGAAATTTTTGTGACAGTCGGGACGCCTGAAAAACGGCGCCTGATGAGGATGCTCGATATACCGGAAAGCCGTATATTCGACTCACGCGCGCTCCTGTTTGCCGACGAGATCATGAAAGAGACCGGCGGCGAAGGCGTGGATGTCATCCTCAATTCGCTTGCCGGAGAAGCGATTCACAAGAATCTGGGTCTGCTTCGTCCGTTCGGCCGGTTCATTGAACTTGGCAAACGCGATTTCTACGAAAACAACCGGATCGGGCTCAAGTTTTTTCGGAACAATCTCAGTTATTTCGGTGTCGACGCTGACCAACTCATGGTCAAGCGACCGGAACTTGCGCGCGAAATATTCGACGAGCTGATTCGCCTCTTCGAGGCTGACATCTATACGCCACTGCCTTACCGCGTCTTCGATTCAGACCGGGTGGCAGATGCCTTCCGACTGATGCAGAAATCCGGACACACCGGCAAGATCGTCCTGCGGCCGCCCCTCGCCGGAACTGAAATGCCAAAGCGTGAGACTGCCGCCTTTCCGGTGCGGCGCGACGCGGCTTGCCTCGTGACCGGCGGGCTTTCAGGCTTTGGGCTCGCCACAGCACGTTGGCTGGCCGGGAAAGGTGCCGGCGGCCTGGTTCTTATTGGGCGCTCCGGTGCAACCAGCGATGAAGCGCGTGCGGCCATCGCCGAGTTTGAAAAGCTGGGCGTCCACGTCATCGCTCGCGCCTGCGATGTCACCGATGCCAAGGCGATCGGTGCTCTTTTCGACGATGCCGAGGCCGCCGGGTTCCCGATACGCGGTATCGTTCACGCGGCTGCAGTGTTCGATGATGCGACAATGGAAACACTCGACCAACGTCAGTACCAACGCGTCATTGAACCGAAAATCCGCGGCGCCCTTGTGTTGCACGAGGTCAGCGTCGGGCGGGATATCGACTTCTTCGTGCTCTATTCATCGATCACCACTGCATTCGGCAATCCCGGGCAAGCAAACTACGTTGCTGCGAACGCCTTTCTTGAGGCGCTGGCGCAGCAACGTCGAGCTGCCGGGCTGCCGGCGCAGGCCATCGGCTGGGGCGCCATCGGGGATGCCGGTTATCTCGCCCGCAATGCCGACATGCGCGACCAGCTCGCATCGAAACTCGGCGCTGCTCCACTCAGCACCAGCGATGCAATGGCGCTTCTCGAAGGGGTTGTGGCGCGCGACGAATCCAATTTCTATGCGGCCGGTATAAACTGGCAACGTCTGCGCGCCGGGCTGCCCGTATTGCAGGCGCGCGTATTCAGCGAGTTGGCACCCAGGGCTGAGCGAAATGCCGATGGCGCCAGCGCCGATGACATTCTGTCGAAATTGGCGGACGCCCCCCTGGAAGAGGCCGTCGGTCTGGTGTCGGAAATCCTCGCGGAGGAGATCGGCCAGGTCCTGCGCTTGACGCCAGACAAGATAGATCTCGAAAAGTCGGTGTTCGACCTGGGCATGGACTCTCTGATGGCGCTGGAGCTGAAACTCGGGATCGAGGATCGCTTCGGGATCGAAATTCCGGTCATGGCCCTATCCGAAGGTGGCAATGTCCTGTCGCTCTCGCGCCAGATCGTCGACCAGATTCGCGGCGACAAATCGGGAGATCAGTTCGCCGGCGACGTACAATCGATAATCTCTCGCCATATCAATGACGACGATGTTGATAATGTCCGCAGAACAGACGACACTCGCGAAGTCTCAACAAGCGAAAATCAATTCGGCACGTGACAACTTCAGATCCCAATGAGCCGCGCAAACTCTCCAAGGAGTCCAAGGAGGAGGCGCTAAGGCGTATCCTCAAGAAGCGTAACGAGCTCTCGGGGGAGATGAATGGCGTCGCCGTTCGCGATTCTTCCAGTGTCCCGGAGTCGCACTACAAAATCGAGAAGTTCGCCGACTACCAAACGCTGGTGTTGCAGCAGAGTCTGGCAAAGAAAGTCAATCTGGAAAGTCCGTACTTTCAAGAGCACGATGTGCTGGCGCGCGACACGACAGTGATCGGCGGTCGAGAATTCATAAATTTTGGAACATATAATTATCTCGATCTGAACGGACATCCGCGCGTCAACGAAGCCGCCCATCGGGCCATGATCGAGTATGGCACTTCGGCCTCCGCGAGCCGCCTTGTTTCCGGAGAACGACGACCACACCGGGAACTCGAAGCAAAGATCGCCGAACTTCACGGCACCGCCGCCGCTCTGACATTCGTGTCGGGTCATGCGACAAACGTAACGACGATCGGCACACTGCTTGGAAAGCGCGATCTTATTCTTCATGACCGCTTGATTCACAATTCGGTTCTGCAGGGAGCGCTTCTCTCCGGTGCGCAACGGCAACCGTTCGACCACAATGACTGGCGTGGATTGGACGATCTGCTGGCGCGTTCGCGCCGCAAGTTCGAAAAAGTTCTGATTTGCGTCGAGGGCGTTTACTCGATGGACGGCGACGTACCGCCAATGCCCGAGATCATCGAAGTCGCGCGCAAACACAAGGCACTGACGATGGTCGATGAGGCGCATTCATTCGGCGCTCTCGGCCCGCGGGGGCGCGGCATTGGCGAGCATTTTGGCCTGAAGGCAACCGATGTCGACATCTGGATGGGAACGCTCTCCAAAACGCTTGCGGGCTGCGGCGGCTATGTGGCCGGCTCGGAAGCGCTGATCATGCTGCTCAAGCACACTGCGTCAGGGTTTCTCTACTCAGTCGGCATGCCGCCGCCGATGGCGGCCGCATCGCTTGAGGCGTTGCGGATCATGGACGAGGAACCGGAGCGTGTAAGGAGGCTTCAGGAAAACGGCAAATTAATGCTCGATCTCGCCCGTGATGCGGGCCTCAACACAGGCTACGCAATCGGCTCCACGGTTCTGCCCATTATCACCGGCAGCTCGCTGCTGGCTGTGCGTTTGTCACGCGCGCTTTTCGAGCAAGGTATCAACGCACCGCCGATCATCTATCCGGCCGTCGAAGAACGAATCGCGCGCCTGCGGTTTTTCCTCTCCAGCGCTCATTCCGCAGATCAAATTCGCTATACAGTGGCGGAAGTGGCCAAGCAGAAGAAGCGCCTCGAATCCGTGCCACTATAGTTTTCAGAGACCGACAACTGTTTTCCATGACCGTTCGGTAAGGCAGACGGCACTTACCTGTGACCGACCATTGTCGTCGGCCAGAATAACCCGGCGACAGCGATCTCCCGTCGCGGAAACATAGTCGGTGCCCACATGTACCAGCATATTGTTGCCGGAGGGGGTGACGACAGGTCCGATCGAGCCTGGCGCTGCGTTGACCGCATACAGCGCAATCGAATCGCCGGTCGGGTTGCTGCCGACCGCCGCATCCGTCGCGGCAAGTTCGCCGGACGCCGGCAGAGTTTCACAAGCCGCCAACCCGACCGAGAAAATCAAAGCGGCCAAAAATCCCCGCATAGCCTCACCTTTTCCACCAGCCGCCAAAGCACCGCTATCAGCGGCGCTGTTGTATGATCCTAACATAGAAAATTTTCTTGTCATGCCCGGCCTTCCGTCGAGTCGCTTGGTGCCAAACGCTTGAGCATTGGTGGCGTTTTTATCTCGGTCGGCCAACCGATGGCCCCCGCAAGCCGACGCCGCAACGTCGAATCTCGCAGAAGATCGATCAATGCTTCCGACCACGCCAACTTGTTGTCTGGCGACCGCAGAATCCCGTTGTAGCCGTCTTGAACGACGCTTTCGTAAGGCTCCCCTGCTGCAAAGATACCGACAGCGCCGAAGCGGGCAATATCGAGATATTTTATCCATGATCGTGCGGCGTTGAAGGGCGTCGACACGAGCGGTGCAAGACCTATGTCGAGGCGCGTCGCTTCGCTTCGCCGCCAGTATTCCGGCCACGGCATGGGCGGCAGAACTGTCACTCTTGGCAATCCAGCGTAATATCGTCCCGCATGACGGCCACCGACAATCTCGAATCTGCAGGATGAGCATTCGTCGAGCACTGGGGCGATCACGTCTCTGAGCCATTGCCGGTCTGCGCGATGCGTTTTCTGGCCGTGATAGAAAACACTCACATCGGCCGTCTCATTTGTTGGGCGCGCGTTTGGTAGCGCAAACCGTTCCGGCGCCGGGTCGATGCGGTGTACGTTGCCCGCCGTGGCATAGCGGCGCGCCAACACATCAGACGAAACCCATAATTCGTTCGCAAGAATCCCTATCCGTCGCGCATAGCGAGCCCAGAAATGCATCATATAGAGTCGATAGTGCAAAGGGAGATATCGGTCCCCGATTGCCGCGGCCACATCGTCGTCGAGCAGATAGGCGACGCCGGCAAGACTGCTCTTCGCATTCTCGAGAGCTGCCAACGATGCTGCATCCACATACCGCACGACAATCACGAAAGCGTCGTCCAGCGGGACCGGCGGCCGCTCCCCCAAACTCCAGAAATGCACCGGCAAAGTCGAGCGCCGAAGCCGCTCACGCAAATAGATGTCGCATGTTGGCGACGGCACCGGTGTAAGAACGACTATGTGACCCGGTGTCCGCTCATACTCGCCGCAACAGCGAAACGATGCTGCGGAAAGAAGCGAACGTTGGCCCATAGCCGGTTTCACCGTCGCGATCAATTGGCGTTGATAACGACGGCAGCGGCCAGCGCCACACGAAAGATAACCTCGACGATGTCCCTGAACACGGCGAACGTCTTCTGGTTTGCCGCCGGAAGAACCATGATGTGGTCGCCATTTCGGATCGGTTTATCGCCGTCATGTACCGATCCGTCGTTCCGCATGACCAGGATGCGTCCCGCGTCACCCCGGTTGCTCACGCCGCCGGCATCTCCGATATACGCACGTATTGATTTGCGCTCCTGCCAGAGCACTGTTTGCGGCAATTTCACCTCGCCGGAAATCACGACGACATCGCTCTTCTTGGGGATCACGATTTCATCGCCATCCTCAAGAATCATTTCTCGCCAGTTACTTCCGGCAAGCACAACACGTCCTTCCGGCCGGACCGCCCGGACCTGCGACACAAACCGCTCTACCAGTGCCGCCTCCTGCACGCGCATCGCCGCTTCAGTCGCGCTGATGGAACTGTCCGTCAACACGGACCGCTGCAGCTCGTAAAGAGCGCGATCAATTGCCTGCTGCTGCCGCAGTGCCACCGATTGGCGCCGAAGATAGATGGAATCGATGTCGGCAAGTGACGGGTCGATTTCGATCAACTGCGCCACGGCACCCAATCTTGTCGCTCGCGGAATCGCGAACGCAGACGGTCCCATATCGTTGCCGTCAACCTTGACCACGATCGTCTCAGCCTCCCGATCCGCTTCGATCGAGATCGAGTCGCCATCGGTCGGTTTGTAGGACGCCATCTGGCTCAACGGAACATAGGTGTTGAACTGTTTGCCTTCGCGCACGCCGCGGATGAGCGCGTGACTGGCTGACGGCCGGGGCTGCGCCAGCGCGATCAATTCAGCGCCGGTGGAACGAGCGGGATCATATTCATAGCGGTACTCGCTTCTCACATCGCCCGAGATCGCAATGGTCGGCATTTGCGTGCCAACGACAATCGAATCATTGTCGGAGAAGCGCACCGACGGCATGTCGCCATCCTTCAAAAACCGGTAGAGGTCGATTGTCGCAATTGTAGCGCCGCGCCGAACCACCCGAATGTTCCGAAAACTGCCGCTGTCGAGATCGATGCCGCCGGCACGCGCCAGATAGTAAAGAACGCTGTCATCCTTTGACCCCGGATAACGGCCGGGATACGGGACAGAGCCCGTGACAAAAACGCCGAGCGGCTGCGTGCCGAGCAGATTCGTGTAGACCTTCACATTGTCGGTAAAGACACTTGCAACGCTGCTCCGAACCCGCTGCGCAAGTTGTGCATTTGTGACTCCCTCAACCGTTACCGGCCCGATTTCGGGGAGAAAGATATTCCCCTGGATGTCGACCACAAGAACCCCATCGAACGTTCTGGCGCCCCACATTCTGACCGCAATGCGGTCGCCCTGGGCGATCCGGTAGTCCGGATTAACACCGACGCTGCGATCAACCAGGCTGGAATTGGTAAAAATCTGCGAACCGAAGGGTAACAGGGCGCCGGTTGCGGCCGGCGGAACAGCATTGGGAATGTCGGTGCGCATGCCACTCTGTTCGCGCAAAAGCAGATCGCCGACAACAGGGCTTGTCTGCACGGAATGCGGCTGCTCGCTGCCGCCCGGATCACCAAAGATCTCGCCCAGCGGTTCCGGCTCGAACGAGGTCGACGGCGCGCGCATTGGCGCGTTTCCGCCCTGCCCACCCGTCGTCCCCTGGGCATGAAGTGCCCCGGCGCCAAGCGCGGTCAGCAGCATAGCTGTAAAGAAAGCCCCCCAGATTCTCATATACGCGCATGCTCCCTGATAGCAGCCCCGATCAACATAAGCAGCCCATATGCTAGCAGGCCACAGACCAGAAACGACACGATAATCAGCAACCGTTCCGGCTTGGACGGGTCATCCGGCAAGGACGGTTCAACGAACGCGACCAAATAAGCCTGCTTGCGGCCCGCGTCGGCCCGCGCCAATTCCAGTGCGGAAACGGTGGAGGTGTAGGCTGATCGCGCGAACTCCTCTTCGATGAGCAGGCGTTCATAGCCGGCCAGCAGATCCGAATAGGTCGTCCCCGGCAGGTCCTCGTTTCGCGTCAGCCGGCCGCGCTCCGCCTGCATTTGCTGTTCGATGGCGGCGATGCGGGCCTTGACGCCCGCGATCTGCGCGCTGTCCTCGCGCATATAGCTTCTGAGCGACGCCAACTCGGTCTTGTACCGTGACAACTCGCCTTCGAGGCTTGCCACGATGCCGCCAATGGCTTCGGCGGAACGCACCGGATCGAGATCACTGTGCTCCTCGCGAAATCTGTACAGGGCCATGCGGTTGTCCCTCAACCTGTTTTCCGCCAGCTTCACTTCGTCGAGCGCAAACTTCAGCGCGTCGCTTCTCGACTGCTGCGAGATGCGATTGACCATTTCGTCGCTTATCTCGATGATTGCTGCCGCAATCCTCCTGGCGTCTTCGGGACGATAAGCCTGAACATCGAGATGGACGACATTGGCCGTGCTATCGAAATACACGTCGATGCGGCTCAGGTAATAGTCGAAGAGTTCCTCAAAGCTTGCGTCAGCGCTGAGCCGCGACCACATATCGGCTTCCGGTGCCGTGTAGATTGATCGTAGATCGACGGCCTCCTCCAGCTTCCGGGCAATTTCCCGCGACTGGATGTAGGCTTCGACAACATAGCCATCGACCAGCCCCGTATTCGTGCCACCGATCGACCCCAACAACCCGCCAACGGCGGTGGCGATCTGCGAATCAGCGGTCCGAACGGTCATCAGCGACTGCGACACATAGCGATCTGACGCCCAGAATCCGTAGTAGACAAACGCGATGGCGGTTGGCCCTGCGACAAGACATATCAGCAATATTCTCGATATGCCGAGCTTCACAACGGCGACGAGCTCGCGTTCGACGAATGGAAGCGCGCGGTTCCGGGCAAATTCGTTGAGGCGATCAACCGGACCGCCGGGACGCATGATCCGATCGAGACGATCCTTGCCGAACCGGGTGTTCATGGTGCGCACCTTCTCATGTAAAAATCGATCGCGTCTTCAATATCGGCAAACGGCACCAGGACGCCGTCAAACAAAACAAGCGCAATTTCGCAGTACTCGCGAATTGTCGCTTCGCTGTGCGAGACCAACAACATGCCCGCACCTTTTGACTGCTCGAGAAACACCTGGCGCGACTTGGCACGAAAGAAGCGGTCTCCAGCGCCGATCGTCTCGTCGATCAGGTAACAATCGAACTTGATAGCCAAACTCAGGCCGAACGCCAATCGAGATTTCATGCCGCCGCTATAGGTCCGGACCGGCATGTCGACATAGCTGCCAATTTCGGCAAAGTCTTCCGTAAGCTCAAAAGCCTCCTCATAGTCGACGTCGTAAAGGCGCGCCACAAAGGAAATATTCTCGCGGGCCGTCAGATCGCCGTGAAACCCGCCGGCATAGCCAAGAGGCCATGACAGGCGGGCGTTCTCGCGTACGATCATGCCCGACGACGGCTGATCCACCCCCGCCACCATGTTGAGCAGAGTCGATTTTCCCGCACCATTCCGACCGAGTACGCCAACACGCTTGTCGGTCGGAATCGAAAGTCGAGTTTCGCGCAGCACCTGGCGAACGCCGACATCGGTGTTGAAATGTTTTTCGACGTCGATCAGGTGAATCATCGATCCAGAACCCGGCTTCGAAGTGCGCGATCCGCAAGTAACCCAAGCGCGAGGATGGCCACGGCCCAACTGAATGCATAAACGATGTCCACGCGGGTGCCGCCCATCAGAGGATTGAAATTACCTCTCACGCCATCGACAAAATGCAAAAGGGGATTATAGGCCATGTACTGCGCGACCGACGCCGGCATCATGTCGAGCGTAAAGAAAACGCCCGACGTGATGTAGAGCAGACGGTTCAGCCCATCCATGATGTTCTTTATCGATTCGACAAACACAGCCAGAGATCCGAGCGCGAGCCCCGCTCCAATGCCGAATATCCAGAGGCCGAACAGATTGACCAGCACCGACAATGCACTACCGAACGTGTATTTGTCCACGAACACATAGATGAAGGTGACGAACAGGATCAGAACGAAGATGTGCGTAAAGAGCTCAAGAATGCTCCTGGCAAAGAATATATCCATCGGCTGCACGCGCGAATGGTTCAAGAGCGGCCGGTTCTGCTTCAGCGCATTCGTCAACTGATTGTAGGTCTTGAGATAGACGAACAAAGGGACCACGCCGGTCGTCACAAACAGGACCATATTCATGCCCAGAGAATCGCGGGCGCGGATGAAGTAAAAAATGAGGGAGATGACGAGCACGTGCATCATCGGCTCCAGGACAGCCCACAGATAGCCGAGTTCGTGTCGTCCGAACCTGGCCATCATCTCGCGGAGCATCAGGGTTCGCACCGAATGCGATAGCCGCTTGATGGCCGTTAACGGGTTTCCGCGCGCTGCCAGCGTTTCGGGCGTCCAGCGCGGCACAAATTCGGCCGGCATGTTCGACATGATCTTTTTGACTTCAGGATCCTGAAGAACGTCCTGTCTTTTCCCGCGCTTCTTTCTGGGTGTCCCGGGCGGCACCGCTTCCGGCATGTCGTCGGCGCCAGCATTGCGCAGCCGTGCAAGCAATTCGCGCCGCTCGTTCTCATACTCGGAGGCAGCGCCTATTTCCTTCAGAATTCGACGCGCTTCCTTGTCGCGGCCGCCTTTGACAAGGCAACGAGACAGGAGGATCTTGCCCTCGACCCATGCATCATCAAGGGCGAGCTGCGCTTCAAGCCGCGTAATTGCCGGCGCGATACGACCTTCACGGTAGGCACATCGAGCGGCGATCCGCCCGAGCACTATGTCATTCGGGTCAAGACGGATGCCGCCTTCGGCCGTCGCTCGTGCCTTTTGCCACTCGCCATCTTCGAAATACGCTTCCGCAAGGAGGCGTGTTCGCGCGGCCGTTGCCCCCAACATACGGTTGGCCTGCTCGGCCCACTGAATGACCAGATCTTTCCGGCCCTCTCGATGTGAAATGCGTAACGCCGCCGCCACTTCGCGTTCGCTCACCTGATCGAATTTGAGATGCTCATCAAATAGCGCCAACGCAATGGCGGTCTGCCCGGCCATCGCCCGCAATCGGGCTTCGATCAACGCAATCCCATGTCTTTGGCCCGCAGGTGCTTCCCGGCGAGCAGCGTCGAGAATTTCAGCGGCCGGCTCAATTTCGCGGCACAGAGCCAGAAAGACCCCGCGCAAATAGAGTGCGCGCCAGCCGCGATATCCCTGTTTCCAAACCTGTTCCGTCAGTTCGAGGCCGAGACGGTAACGCCGTCGCGCAACCAGTTCGCCGCAGAGCCACCACAAACTCTCGAACGGCGGAATAAATGGAGTCTCGCCTTCAAGTGCCGTCACGGCAATCGCGATGGCAGCATCTTCCTCGCCAGCCGCATAGGCCCGCGAGAACTCTTCCGCCTGAACGGAACGCGACGATTGGTCGACAACGCTCAAACTCACCGGATAGATCCGCCTGTCTCTCGTGAGCATGGCCGCCACACCGCCGGCTGCTCACACTTCCCATTGGCCATCAGCATACGATGCACCCTCGTCCCGGCGCGAATACGGCGGATCAGCCCGCGGCAAGCGCCGTCAAGGGCGGCCAGCCGTAACAATCGACTGCGGCGCGTTGTCCGGCGCCGGCACCTGATCGGCCACGACCACCCTGCTTCGATGGCCGTGTATCACCACATCGGACGCCACGTTCGCGACTGTATCGACGCGATCCTGTCCGACCGCCTCGAATCTAGCGATCGCATTTGCGACAGCAAGCCGAATTCCCATCGGCGTGTAATAGTCGCCGTTGATCATGCTCCGCGTCAAAAGCTGCCGCCGAAAATCCGCAAACAACCCCTTGTCGGGCGTCGTCGCCGATGACCAGAACTGGTCCAGTCCTCCCTGGAACGTCAGCCCCGGCCTGTCGAAAATGGCCGTGCCAAGGCAAATCAAGGGGCGTCCAAGACCGAGCGCGGTCAGACCGACCGTGCTGTTCAACGTCACAACGCCCCGCGCGCTGCCGATCAGCGCCTGCAGGTCGCCGCCGTCGATGTAGTCAACCCTGTCCGATATCCCGTACCGACCAGCGAGCATGCGAACCCGCCGACGAAAATTGGTCCAACCATTGTCGAGTGGGTGGGCCTTGACGACGAGCCGACACGGCGCAGGCATGTGAGACGCGAAGCTGCTTATTACATATTCCAGCGCCGACGTCATATCGGGGTGGGAAGAATGCAGCCGCACCTGCGAATCGCTGTCGAGCTGCATCGGAAAGACAAAATAGGGGTCACGGCCCTTTGCAAGACAATCGACCGTCCGCCTGGCTTGCCGACCGCGGAACGGCAGGGTGACCAGCCGACGCACCCATGTCGCATACTCCGCCCAAATCGGAAATGGACGGTGCGTGCGGTATCTGGGATAGCGCAACCATCCCAGATAGTTCCATATCTGCCATTGGAAATCATAGATGACGCGGCGACGCATGGCCGACTCGAGAGAGACGAAGTCCGGTTCGTCCGGCACGTCACCATCGCCATGACCGGAAAGCAAAGAAGAGTCGCGCAGCAATGGCGAATAACCGTTGATCCCGCCCTCTTCCAATGTGAGCCAGTGCGGGCGAATATAACCCTCTTCGAACACCCAGATACGGCACCCCATCCCATCGATCGCATCAATGATTGCGCGATGAAGCGGACGGCAGTCATTGTGCATGATGATGTCGGAGATACCCTCCGCGACAATCAGGTCGCGCGCAAAAGCTACAAAGTCGTCCGGCGCGCCGCGATAGTCGACGGCATTCCAGTCACCCCAGAAGAAACGGTCGCCGCCGCATAGGTTGATGCGCCTGACATGGTAACCGCGATCGACCAATGCATGTCCGAGTGCCAGAAAGAAATGGCTACTGTTTCCCTGAAGAAAGAGGAAGGCACGGCTCATCGAGACTCTCCCGCGTGCCTTTCATCGTTCCTGTCGTCACCACCTCGCTCTGGCACACCACGTTCACTCTTTGCCAAAACTCTTGCGTCGGCATCGGTCAATGCCACAGCGATGGTTTCGAGCAAGAGACGGTTCAGCGCATCGGCGCTGACATTCACGGTGCGCGTGTCGCCCCGCGCCCTCTTGCGCCAGACGAAATAGTCGGTCCGGGGATCGTCATAACCAATTGTCCGAAATGCGTTGGGCAGGCTTGGCAGATGATCTCCGTAGAAACAAAAAACCGCATCGCCCTTCATCTCGCACAGTGCCCGCCGGATCCGCGCAATCATCCGGTCCGCGTTCTGGATGTGACTGAGATATTGCTGAACCGCGTTCGATCTGACCGGCGCCGCCGCACGGATTCCTTCCGGAACATCAATGCGCGGCTTGGCCCAAGGGCCGTGATTTTCCATCGTAATGGCAAAAACAAAAAGCGGCTGCTCGGCTTCCTTGAGCAGCGTTTCAATTTTGGCTGCAACAGCCGCATCCGACGTATAAGGCCCAACACGATCAGACTCGCTGAACGACGCGATGTCGATGAATTCATCAAATCCGAGATGAGGATACACCTTGTCGCGTCGAAAGAAGGACTTGTGGAAGGGGTGAATGCAAACGGTACGGTAGCCGATGCTGCGCAGATAGGATGCGATCGTCCATACCGGCTTGGCACAATAACCAAGATAGGGATTGAAGCGATCGACACCCATCGCCTCGTCCGGAATGCCGGACAGGAAGGCAAATTCGGTCCTTAGCGTATTGGCTCCCCATGCGGGCACACGCAGCCGACCGCTGTATCGCGCCTCCGCGGTCATGCGCTCGAAATGCTTCAGATAACCGGCCGGCGGTGCCGTCATGATGCGCCGCGCGTCGAAGAAGGACTCGCTCTGCACGACGACGACAGACGGCCGCGCGTTCGACCTGCCCAAAGGCCGGGCGCGATCTTCATCTTCATTCTTCTGCGAACGTGCGGTCGCTTCTTCACTCTCTCCAGCGAGGAGAAAATAAAAAATAAGGGTCGTTACAAGACTCAGCTTGTCGACGTCTTCCCTGACGTCGGCCGACGGCCCGAATTCGCCGAGAATCTGCCTGAACTCGTTCCTGAGCGGCCCTCGTGTGATGGCATAGATTGCGCCGAAGAAGACCAGACTATAGGCAAGTGTCGGCATCCATTCGGTGGCCTCGTCTCTCCTGAGAATCGGAGCCTCGAAGATCAGGCCCGCTGCGATCGCCAATGCGCCGGCAAGGATCACTGCCGCCACCTTCAACGGGCCGATATAGGTCACATACAGGCCCGGATGGGCGATGGCCTGACGCAACAAGGCAAAATCGGAATAGACGAGCGGCTCGCGAAGCTCGCGGACCTTCGCGTTGTTGACGACGACAATGCCGAGAAAGACGATGACGACGAAAACCGCCGAGAAAACCGGCCGGTAGGTCACCATGAGAATTGAAATATAAAACAAAATCAGCGGCATAGCAGCGAGCAGACCGACCCTGTGCAGGATCGGCGTTCGACGCCGCTGCGGTTTGACAAAACGCTCAAGGATCAACACTGCAGCAAGAGCAGTGAAAAGCCCGGCAAGACCGGCGATCATTGAACGTCCCCCGTGGAAGCCAAAAAAACACCTAACCCAGACGATCAGTATTGGCCCCCTGCCGGGAAATCGTAAAAGCAAAGGCAGGGAGGATCAAGCGCACAAGCCACTCCGGCAAGATGTTGAGGCACCGAATTCCGATAGCAAAAACAACGGGGTGGGAAATTCTGGCCTTGTTTCGCGCCAGACCGGCCTTGATCTTGAAGGCGGCCTCGGCCGGCGAGATCTGGAATGGCTTCGGGCCGCTCAACCGCCGGCTCATATCTGTCTCGACATAACCCAGCGTCGCAACGCTCAGCCTGACCCCTTTCGGGGCAAGGAGGTGCCGGAGCGCCAAAACATAGGTCTCCAGGCCGGCCTTGGAGGCGCTATAGGCGGGGCTGAAGGGCAAAGGTGCAAGCGCCGCAAGCGAGCCGATACCGGCGATCTGGCCCCGCCCCCGAGCGACCATCAACTCGACGACCGGCGCAATCGTCCGCAGCGCACCCATGAAATTGGTTTCGGCGGCACGCCGCGCCGTATCCCAGGGTTCAAGGCCGTCGACGTCCGAAATGCCGGATGTGACGCCTGCATTCGCGATCAGCAGATCGATCGGGTGTGCCGCGTCGAAGGTCCGCAAAACCTCTTCGATTTCCGGCGTCGTGACGTCGGCCATGAGGATTACGGCTTCTGCGCCTTTTGCCCGGCAGGCGTCGGCGACCCGGCGGAGCTTGTCTTCATCGCGCCCGACCAGCCCGAGCGTAACCCCTTGCGCGGCATAGGCATTCGCCAAAGCGGCACCGATCCCGCCGCCGGCACCTGTAATGACCACAACATCTGGCGTGTCCAATGGGCGCCTCCAGATCGCCACTCAGGCAACCGGGCACTGAAGCAGCAGCATCGGCGCGTCATGCCGCAATTTGGCGGTTCGCGGTATCTCGACCTTGTCGACGCATTCGAAGCCGCGCGCGTTGTAGAGGCTCAGCGCCGTCTCGTTGTCGCCCCAGGCATGCAGCGTCATGCTGGTGCAGCCGGCGCCTTGGGCGAGTTCGGCGGCAAAATCCAGCAAAAGGCCGCCGACACCCTGGCCGCGCGCGGACTCATCGACCGCCAGCGTATTGATATAGAGGCTTCCCGGAACATGCTCTTCGAACAAGGGACGCACGGGATCGAGACGATCGGGCGTCAAAACGCTGTAGGCGAGTTCGGGCAGCCCGACCTGTTCGGCGGGAAATGCGATCAGACAACCGACGACACGGTTGTCGGATTCGACAAGATAGGCGTTCTCGAAATGATAAGGGCTTTCGGCATCGCCGACACCAAGGGCCAGCGCATCGCGCGCCGTCAGCCCGGGATAGGCGTCGTCGAACAGATATTCGAACAACCCCTCCCCCGCCATCAGTAGAAACCGGACGAGATCGTCGAGATCCGTCGCGGTTCCAAGTCTCACATCCATGCCCAATGTCTTCACCCCGTTGCAGAAAATGCGGTTGTCACGACAGGCCGATCAAATGCGCCGTCGGATCGTGGCGGGCCCGCCACACAGAGGCCGATGCGGCATCATCTGTGCCGCTCAAATCCTCAAGCGGCAGATCGACCGGCCCGGCCATGCGCCGTTCATGGCAATCCGCTATCTGCGACATCAGTCGATCAAACCATGCCGGGAAATCCGCGCCAAGGGATTCCACCCGGATGTCGTCGGAAAAGCCGGCGCCGGGCGCCTTGCCGAAAGCGGCGACATGGATCGTGTCGGCCGGAAGCGCCGACATGCCGGGCAGCGCGAGCCAGATCGCCACATCGTCGCGCATCGACACCGGCTGCCGGCGCGCCTGCGCCCTGGCCACGCGAACCGCGTGACCGGCAGAAATCAAGGCATTGCAGAGGTTGGTTGCGACGGCGGATCCACTTTCCGGCACAAGCACGACAACCCGCAACCGCTCGCGCAGGAAACCGGCCACGATGTCGCGCAAGGCGTCGCCGAGGCGGCGTGTGCCGATCGCGGCAACCGGCCGGCCGAGCTTCGCGGCCCATCGGGCGGCGGCGCCTTCATCGTCGGCGATCAAGATGTCGCAGGCCGCCGCGTTATCCGCCCAATCGCCGTCATCGGCGCCGAGCCAGCCCAGCTTGAGCGCCATCGGGCCGAGATTGCGCGCATGCGCGAAGGAAAAACGCGGAAGGCGCGACAGGATCAGATCGTAGCCAAACAGGTCGTATTGGCCGAAACCCGGTTGCTTGAGCGTTGCGAATTCGCCGAACCCGTCCGCCAGCGACGCTGCCGCCCGGGATGCCGCCTCGTCGGCCTTGTCCGCCAGAACGGCAATGGCGGGCCTGCGCCCCCATTCGAAGCCGCCGGGCGCGCCAAAGAGCCCGAGCCAGGCCAGCCGGCGGTTGCGATAGCCGTAGCGGGCGCGGAGGACGGCGCGACTGTGGCGATGCCAGCGGATACGCCGGCGCAAATTGGCGCGTTTGATCCGCGTCGCGCCCATCAGATGTACGGCCGCGACGTTGTTGAGCGCGATCGACGGCCGGTCGAAGCGTGCCGCAGCTTTCAGGCAGAGATCGACATCCTCATAAGCATAGAGGTAATCCTCGCAGAAGCCGCCCATTGCGAGGAATTCGGCGCGGTTGCAGGCGAGGACCGCACCGGTTTCGGCCGGCATCCGGCATGGCTGCGCCGCTCGCAGCGCATCGCGCGGGCCTGGCAAGGCATCATAGGGCGCCGTCCAGCCCCGCCGCAGATTCCAGCGGAAACGCACGCCGATATGCGGCCGGGGCATCGTCCGGCCGCCGGGCTGTTTGCGGACCAGCCTGATGCCGACAAGGCCGCCCGTCGCCTGAACGCCGGCGACGACCGGCGGGATGACGTCTTCGGTCAACTCTATGTCGTTGTTGAGAAACAGCACGATCTCTCCCCGGGCAATCTGGGCGCCGCGATTGCAGGAGAAAGCGAAGCTGTAGTTTCGTCCGGGTTTGACGTGGCGGATGTGAAATTGCGTGGATGCCGCGGCAATGACGTCCTTTGTCTCATTATCCGTACCGTGATCGATGACGATGATTTCGATGTCGGGCCAGGTGTTGAATCGCTCAAGCGAGGCAAACAGCGCCCGCAGCATTTCGCCGCCGTTCAAAGTCAGGATGACGATGGAAACGAGCGCGGGCTGCGCTGGCGGCAGGGGTTCGGCCCAGAGGCCCGCCTCGTCCGCCGGCAGGCTCTCCGGGCGATGGGCCGCGAGGAACCGTTCCAGCGCCCGCACAGGGCGCGCACGCGCGAAAGCCATTCGCGCGACGGTTTCCAAGGCTTCGACGGCGCGGTCAAACAATGGCATGATGAAGGGCAAGTCGTTGAAAGTGCTGTAGATTGAGCGGCGCCGAGAATGCGGCAAAGCGACCGACGGACAAAGGCTTTAATTCGGAATCTCCTGCATGACTGCCCCTCCTTTTTTCAGCAGCCGGCAAGGCACCCTGCAAGGGCCCGCCACCTTCCAAGGTATCGGCCTGCATACGGGCCGCCGCACGCAGGTGACGGTGATGCCGGCACCTGCCGGTCAGGGCATTCGCTTCCGCCGCACCGACCGGGCGGGCAAGGGCGCGGAATTGCAGGCGGATTGGCGCAATTGCGTCGATTTTCCCCGCTGCACCATGATGCAGGCGCCGGGCGGCGCCAAGTTCCAGACCATCGAACATCTGATGGCGGCGCTGTTTGCGCTCGAGATCGACAATGCGACCGTGCTGATGGACGG
>JAUXOE010000279.1 GCA_030682415.1 Parvibaculum sp. | reverse complement strand
GTCCTGGTCAGCACGCATTACATGGACGAGGCCGAACGCTGCCACAAGATATGTTACCTCGCCTATGGCAAGCTGCTGGCGCGCGGCACGGTGGAAGAGGTGATCGAGCAGTCGGGCCTGCGCAAGTTGAAGGCCGCGCCGACGCTTGAAGACGTCTTCGTGCATCTGATGCGCGATGTCACCGACAACTTCGCGATCAAGAAGGCGGGGTGACGCGATGGCCGGCGGCTTCTCGTTCAGGCGTCTCGGCGCGATGATCCGCAAGGAATTCATCCAGATGCGGCGCGACCGCCTGACCTTTGCCATGATGCTCGGCGTACCGGTGATGCAATTGGTACTGTTTGGCTATGCGATCAACGCCGACCCGCGCCATCTGGCAACAGCGCTTTTCGCGCAGGACCACTCGGCCTTCACGCGCAGCCTTGTCGCGGGAATTGAAAACTCGACCTATTTCGATGTCGTTGCCAAGCCCGAAACGGCGGCCGAAGCAGACAGGTTGCTGCGCAACGGCACCGTTCAATTCGTGATCGAAATTCCGCCGAACTTCACCAGCGATCTCGAGCGCGGCGCGCGACCGCAGATATTGCTGGATGCCGATGCCACCGATCCTTCGGCCACAGGCCATGCCGTGACCGGCCTTCAACTTCTTGCTGCAACGGTATTCGACCGCGATCTTGCCGGTCCGCTGACGCAACTGAAGCAGGGTCCGCCACCCGTCGGTCTCGTCATTCACCGCCGCTACAATGCCGAAGGCCGCTCGCAGATCAATATTGTGCCGGGACTTCTCGGTGTGATCCTGACCATGACGATGATCATCTTCACCGCGCTGGCAATGACGCGCGAAGTCGAGCGCGGCACGATGGAAAACCTGCTGACGATGCCGGTGCGGCCGCTCGAAGTGATGGTCGGAAAGATCCTGCCCTATATCGCCGTCGGCTATATCCAGACCGCCGTCATTCTGGCCGCCGCCTACTGGCTGTTCAGCGTACCGATGACCGGCAATCTCTGGCTTCTGTCGGCTGTGCTGCTCGTGTTTGTCGCTGCCAACCTCGCCGTCGGATTCACTTTCTCGACACTGGCGCGCAATCAGTTGCAGGCCGTGCAGATGACGATTTTCTTTTTCCTGCCGTCGATCCTGCTGTCGGGCTTCATGTTTCCGTTTCGCGGCATGCCAGGATGGGCGCAATGGATCGGCGAGGTGCTGCCGATCACGCATTTCCTGCGCATCGTGCGCGGTATCTTGCTGAAGGGGAACGGTTTCGAGGAGATCATGCTCGACTTCGCGGCGATGACGGCGTTCCTGCTTGCGGTCTCGCTGGTAGCGCTCAATCGCTATCGGCAGACGCTCGATTGAGGCTGTTTACCCCCCCTCTGTCACAAAACTGTCAAAAAAGCCTGACGAGAAAACTTGTCCCCGGGTTTATGCCCGGGTTTATCCCCGCTTCGGTGACAAGTGAAAAAAACTTATCCCCGCCGCCACCGCGAACGCCCAAACCGAATCGAACCGACGTTCTGAAACGGAGCGGGGCCGCCTCCCGGAAGAGACGGCCCCACGCTCACACGGCAAGAGAAATCAGTTGCCGCCGACGGCGTCGCGCACTTTGTCCTTGGCGTCCTTCACGGCGTCGCGTGCCGTGTCCTTCGCACCGCCAAAGGCATTCTGAATCTTGCCTTCGGCCTTGTCGGACTTGCCTTCGACTTCGAGCTTCTTGTCGCCGGTCAGCTTGCCGACCGTTTCCTTGACGGCGCCGGTCGCCTGTTTCGCAGTTCCCTTGATGCGGTCCTTGTCCATGTCGTTTCTCCGTGGTGAGAGGAATGGAACGGGACGGCTGAACGCCGCTCCGCATTTCGTGAGTGTCACCAGACAGGAGAAACTTGCCGTGAGAGCGGCCGGAATAAGGCATTTCCGTCACATTTGCGCGGAATTGAGAGAAATATCCGGAACATAATCCCTATGCGGAAAATATCTTCCCCGGATTGAGGATGTTCTGCGGGTCGAGCGCCTGTTTGATGGCGCGCATGACGGCGACGCCTTGCCCGTGCTCCGCTTCGAGGAACTTGATCTTGCCCTCGCCGATGCCGTGTTCGCCGGTCGAGGTGCCGCCGAGCGCCAGCGCCCGGGCGACCATCCGGTCGTGAATGCGGGTGGCTTCCGCGAGATCGCGCGGATCTTCGGGGTCCATCAGCAGCAGCATGTGGAAATTGCCGTCGCCGACATGGCCGACAATGGGCGCCTGCAGAAACGAGGTTTCGAGATCGGCACGCGTGCCGGAGATCGCTTCAGCCAGCCGCGAGATCGGCACGCAGACATCGGTCACCATGCCCTTCTTGCCCGGCTGATAGGCGAGCGCCGCATAATAGGCATTGTGCCGCGCCTCCCAGAGCCGGGTGCGGTCTTCGGCTTTCGAGGCCCATTCCGCCGCGCTGGCGCCATGTTCGCTGGCGATGGCTGCGAAACGTTCAGCCTGTTCGGCGACGGACGCCTCGGTGCCGTGAAACTCGACGAAAAGGGTCGGCACTTCGGCAAGCGACAGTTTCGAATAGGCATTGCAGGCGCGGATCGACAGCGGATCGAGAATTTCAATGCGGGCAATGGGGAGCCCGGACTGGATCGTCTCGATGACCGCATCGACCGCGCCTTCGAGCGTGGCGAAGGGGACGACGCCGGAACGGATCGCTTCCGGGATGCCGTAGAGCCGCAGCGTCACCTCGGTGACGATGCCGAGCGTGCCTTCCGAGCCGACCAGAAGCCGCGTCAGATCGTACCCGGCCGAGGATTTGCGCGCCCGCCCGCCGGTGCGCACCACCGAACCATCGGCCATGACGGCAGTGAGGCCGAGCACGTTTTCGCGCATCGTGCCGTAGCGTACCGCATTGGTGCCCGACGCCCGCGTCGCCGCCATGCCGCCGATGGTGGCATCGGCGCCGGGATCGATCGGGAAGAAGAGGCCGGTGTCGCGCAGATGCTCGTTGAGGGCTTTGCGCGTGACGCCGGCCTCGACGCGGACATCGAGATCTGCCGCATTGACTTCGACAATACGGTTCATCTGCGTGAGGTCGAGCGAGAGGCCGCCATGCACGGCCGAGACATGGCCTTCGAGCGAGGTGCCGGCGCCGAAGGCAATGACCGGGAACCCATGCGCGGCGCAGATGCGGATGATGGCGGCGACTTCATCCGTCGTCTGCGCGAAGGCGACGGCATCGGGCGCGGCAACGGGATGCCAGCTCTCGTCGCGGCCATGCGCCTCGCGGATCGCTGCGGCGGTGGTGAAGCGCGGGCCGAGCAGCGCCGCGAGTTCGGCAAGTGCTGCAGCCCGTGCATCCGTTTCGACCGTCGCCCTGCTCATGGAGGTATCCTTGATCGTGCTTGCGAATAGATTAGCATGAAACCAAATCACCCGTCATTGCGAGGAGGCGCAAGCCGACGAAGCAACCCAGAGGCGGCAAATGCTGAGCCTGGGGCTTTCTGGATTGCTTCGCTTCGCTCGCAATGACGGCAAATGAGAACGCAGAAAAAAGGAGCCGCCGATGACCGGACAGCCGCTGCAATGCCCGATCCGCAGGGTCGAGAAACAATGGGTCGATCTCAACGGCCATATGAACATGGCCTATTACCATCTGGTCTTCGACGAATCGCTGGATGTGGCTTTCACCGAACTCGGCATCGGCTGGGACTATACGCAGAAGGGCGAGGGCTCCTGCTTCACGGCCGAAGTGCATGTCTGCTATCTCGACGAGCTGAAGGAAGGCGATCCGGTCCGCGTCACCTATCAACTGCTCGATGCCGATGCGAAACGCATCCATGTCTTCGGCCACATGTATCACGCCGAAAAGGGCTATCTGGCCGCGACC
>JAUXOE010000278.1 GCA_030682415.1 Parvibaculum sp. | reverse complement strand
CATCTCCTGCTCTGGGTGACCTGCGATGAGGCCGTTTGCTGACGATGCCTTTTTAGCGGGGTGTTCCTGAGTGGTGCCTGAAGTCGGCATTCATTCTCCGTTCACCGTGATGCGGCGCGGCCGGGCCATGTGAATCAACGAACGCGCGCGCATGCGCCGCCAAGGCTGAACGCGGCATGAACGGAAACTTCAGCGGCCAATCATGGCCGCGCGACTAGACATGCAGGGAGTGTTCTTCACCGGCGTGCCATTGCGCCGCCCGGCCACAGGAGAGAGAAAATGAATCGGCTCCCGCGCATCCTGTCCGTCGCCTGCCTGTCATTGTCCCTGACGGCGCCTGCCGCCTGGGCGGGCAGCACCGCCATTGTCGAGCAGACGGGCAACTACGAACTGACGATTGTGCAGCAGACCGGCAACAAAACCCGGGTTGTGAACAGGGAAATCAAACCGGCAAATCACGCGCGTCTGACGGCGCGCTTCACCAAGCAGACAGCCAGGGCCGCCGCAATTCAAACCTTGTACAGCGCGTCCGGCGTTACAAACGCCTGCTTGAGCAATAAAGGCGCTTACAGAAGCACAAGCAAGCTGAACGGCATGGTCAACGGGGCCGCGATCAGCCCCTATGGCGCCGCTGGCTCGCTCGGCGGGAGCAACACCGCTTCGGTTGTGCAAGCCGGGTCCAACAACACCGCAACGGCGTCGCAGAGCGGGTCGAACAACGCCGCCTTCGTCATTCAGGCGGGCGACAATCACACCGCGCAGACGACGCAGACCGGCAATTACAATATCGCCATGGTGAAGCAGGGCTGCTGAAAAACGCGCTCAGGGACGGCTGTCACCGCCCTGGACGGCGTTCGCGTCCTGCACCTGCAATTCGTAGAGCGTCTTGTAGACGCCGCCTTCGGCCAGCAGTTCTTCATGCGTGCCGATCTCGCGTATCCGGCCCTCCGTCAACACGACAATGCGATCGGCCTCGCGGATCGTCTGCAGCCGGTGGGCGATGATGATCGAGGTCCGGCCGGTTGTGACCTTCGACAGCGCGTCCTGGATCAGCAATTCGGTTTCGGTGTCGATGCTGGCGGTCGCCTCGTCGAGGATCAGCACTTCGGGGTTCATCGCCAGCACGCGCGCAAAGGCCAGAAGCTGGCGCTGGCCGTGACTGAGATTGCGCCCGCGCTCGGTCAGCATCGTGTCATAGCCCTGCGGCAACATGCGGATGAAGGGGTCGGCATGGACGAGCCGCGCCGCCGCCCGCGCCGCCTCGCGGGTGATCGCCGGGTTGCCGAGCGCGATATTGTCGTAGACCGAGCCTGAGAAAATATGGAAATCCTGCAGTACCACGCCGACACGCCGGCGGATTTCCGACGGCGCCACATCCATGATGTCGATGCCGTCGATCAGGATCGAATTGGCCGGCACGTCGTAGAAACGGCAGAGCAGGCGAATGAGGCTGGTCTTGCCCGAGCCGGTGGGCCCGACAATGGCGATACGCTCGCCCGGCGCGATGTCGAAGGTCACATCGTCGAGGATCGTCAGGCCGGGCCGGTAACCGAAGGTCAGGTGGTTGAAGCGCACCTGGCCCTTGAGATCCTTCGGCAGGGGCTGCGGCGCCGCCGGCTCCTTCAGCGCCTCGTCCCAGTCAAGCGCCTGGAAAATGCGCTCGCAGCTCGCCATGGCGCGGAAAACGACGTTCCATTGTTCGCCCATCGCCACGATCGGGCGGAACATCATGTCGGCGAATTGCGCGAACAGAATGACGCTGCCCAGCGTTGCCGTCATCTCGAAGACGTGATTGCCGCCGAACCAGATGATCGCCGCCATGGCCAGAAACGCCATGCTGTCCATCGCCGGTCCGTAATAGCTCTCGATCCGGATGGCCTGGTTTTCCTGATCGCGATTCTCGCGGTTGATGCCGCTGTAGCGCTCGTAATTGATCTGCTCGCGGCCATAAAGCTGCACGACTTCGATGCCGGAGAGATTTTCCTGCAGGTTTTCGTTGAGCCGCGACATCGAGGAGCGGATGCCGCGATAGACCTGGCGCGAAGCCATGCGGAATATCCAGGTCGCCAGCGCCGCCACCGGCAAGAGCAGCATCAGCTCCATCGTCAGTGTCGGGTTGAGCGCCAGCATGATCGAGACGGCGACGAAGAAGGGCACGAATTCGCCGAGCAGCACGCCGAAGCCAGCCAGCAGCTCGAACAGCGTTTCGATGTCGTTGGTCAGCCGCGTCATCACGCGGCCGACCGCGACCCGGTCGTAGAAGCTCGACGGCAGCCGTTCGAGATGGGCAAAGAGGTCGCGCCGCAAGTCGCGCAACCCGTTGAGCACGGTGCGCGCCAGCATCACCCGGAAACCATGGCCGAATGCCGCCCAGAGCAGCGTCCAGAGCCCGTAGAGAAGGCAGGCGGCGACTAGCGGATGCAGCGTGAAAAGATCGGCCAGCAGCGCATTGAGCGCCTTCTGGCCGAAATCGGGGGCGCCGGCATCGGCCGTCGGCAGCAGGATGCCGTCGACGACGACGCGGCTGACAACGACAGGCGCCAGAACCGCGGCGCTTGCCGCCAGCAGCACGAACAGAAGCGCGATATAGCCCTGCCGGCGATAGGGCCGGAGCCAGTGCATCAGCCGGCCGACAAGCCGGAAGTCGAAGCCGCGCGTCTCCATCTCGTCATCGAAGACGGTGTAGTCGCGGGCTCTTCTTTCGGGGCGCGGCGTTTCGCTCATGTTTCGCTCCCCGTCAGGCTGCCGAGGCTCTGCACCAGTTCCTCGCGCCGCCCCTGTTGCCGCTCAAGCGTCGCATAGAGACCGTTCGTCGCCAGCAGCTCGGCATGGGTGCCGATTTCGGCGACGCGGCCTTCGTCGAGCACCACGATGCGGTCGGCATGGCGCGCGGTCGAGACGCGATGCGAGACCATGATGGTCGTGCGGCCCTTTCGGAGCGATTTGAGGCGCGAAAGGATCAACTCCTCGGTCTCGGTGTCGACCGAGGAAAAACAATCGTCGAGCAGCAGCACCGGCGTCTCGCGGATCAGCCCGCGGGCCAGGCTGGCGCGCTGCTTCTGCCCGCCCGACAAGGTGACGCCGCGCTCGCCGACGATCGTTTCCAGACGATCGGGCATTCGCCGGATCGTCGTTTCGAGATCGGCGCTCTCGGCCGCGCGCCAGACGTCCTCGACCTCGCGCGCCGGATTGTCGTAGGAAATGTTCTGCGCGATATGCGTGGCGAAGAGGAACGGTTCCTGCGGCACCATGGCGATCTGCCCGCGCACCTGCGCCAGCGGCAGCATGCGGATGTCGCGGCCGTCGAGATAGACCGAGCCCGGCGGCGGATCGAGCAGGCGCACGATCAGCCGCAGCAGCGTCGACTTGCCCGAGCCGACGCGGCCCAGCACCGCGATCATCTCGCCCTTGCCGATGTCGAGCGAGACGTCCTTGAGCGCCGGCCAGCCCTCGCCCGAGCGGGCGGGATGCACATAGGAGAGGTGATGCAGCTTGATCGCGCCGCCGATCTCGTCGAGCGGCGCCGCTTCCGGCGCATCGCGGATTTCGGGCTCGCGGTCGAGTATCTCGAAAATCCGCGCCGCCGCCGAGCCGCCGCGCTGGAACAGCGTCACCATCACGCCGCCTTCCTTGATCGGCGCCAGCATCATGTTGAGATAGAAGATGAAAGCCGTGAAGGTGCCGAGCGTGATCGTGCCCTCGATAACCTGGAAGCCGCCATAACCGACCACCAGCAGCGTCGTGAAGCCGGTCGCAATCAGCATCGCCGAGGTGAGGCCGGAGTTGAGGAACATCAACTTGTAGTAGTCGCGCGCATAGGCGTCCGACGTCGCCTCGAAACGGTCGATTTCGCGGTCTTCCTGCGCATGGGTCTGGATGGTGCGGATGCCGTTGAGGTTCTCCTGCACCTGCGCCGACAGCGTCGAGAAGCCTTCCTGCACCAGCGTCGACTGGCTGAATATCCGCCGGGCCAGCATCCAGCCGATAATGGCGAAGACCGGCAGCGCCGGCAACAGCAGCAATGTCAGCGACGCCGACTGATAGAACATGAAGATGAAGGCGATGATCCCGGAAAAGCCGAGCACGAAGAGAAGCCGCGTGCCCATGCCGATCAGTTGCCGGATCAGCGCGATGTCGTTGATCGCCCGCGCCATCAGATCGCCGGTCGGAAACTGCGAGAAGAAGCGCGGCCCCATCAGCTCGAGATGCCAGTAGAGCCGCTGGCGCAGATTGAAGGCGATCTCGACGCCGACTTCGCGCACATAGCGCCGCCCGAAATTGAAGGCGACATAGCGCACGGCCATCAAACCGAGAATCGCAAGGGCCGGCAGCGCGAGGCGCATGTCGCCCGCGGCGATGCGGTCGATGCCCATTTTGAGATAAAGCGGCATGAAGGCTTCGAGCAGGCGCCCGAAATTGATCAGCGACATGCCGCCCCAGAAGCGCAGCTTGTGCTGCTGGACCAGGGGCACGAGCCGCCACAAGGGGCTGCGTTCCGGGGGCTTGCGCGGCGATTCCACGGGCGAACGTCCGGGGCTTTGGCGCGGGCGGGCCGCGCCGGCTGAGGGGGCCACCGGATCCCGATTTTCCGGC
>JAUXOE010000157.1 GCA_030682415.1 Parvibaculum sp. | reverse complement strand
GGTCCGCGAAGCCTTCATCGGCAATTTCCGCGAACGCGGCGAACCGGGCGGCGCCGTTGCGCTGATGGTCGACGGCCGCCTCGGTGTCGATCTCTGGGGTGGCTGGCGCGATGCCGCGCGGCAAACCCCCTGGGCGCGCGACACGCTGGTCAATTTCTTCTCGGTCGGCAAGGCGTTCACTGCGCTGGTCGCGCTGCGTCTTGTCGAACGCGGCCTCATCGATCTCGATGCGCCGGCCGCGACGCACTGGCCGGAATTCGCCGCTGCCGGCAAGGAGCGCATCACGCTGCGCCACATCCTCGCTCATCAGGCAGGCCTGCCCGCGATCCGCGAACCGCTGCCCGATGGCGCCATGTTCGACTGGCCGCGCATGATCCGCGCCCTCGAAAACCAGCAACCATGGTGGGCGCCCGGCACCGCCCATGGCTATCACGTCAACACGTTCGGCTATCTCGTGGGCGAGCTGGTGCGCCGCGCCAGCGGCCGGACCCTCGGCCAGATCCTGCGTGAGGATGTGGCCGGCCCCCTCGGCGTCGACGTCCATATCGGCCTTCCGCCTACGGAACATCATCGCTGCGCCGAGTTACTCTGGCCTTCCGTCCTGCCGGAGCGCCCCGAAGGCGATCTCCCGGACGACGTGCTGATGAAATGGACCACCTACTGGAACCCGCCCGGCGTTTCGGGCGCCGGCTGGGTCAACAGCGCCGAGTGGCGCGCCGCCGAAATACCCTCCACCAATGGCCACGGCACGGCGCGCGGCATCGCCCGCATCTATGCGGCGCTCGCCAATGGCGGCGCCATCGATGGCGTCGAAATCCTCTCGCCCGCCATGCTCGCCGAAGCGACCACCGAACACTCCTTCGGCCCCGACCGCATCCTCGATCGCGAGTCGCGTTTCGCGCTTGGCTTTCAACTGCCCCAGGCCGAACGCCGCCTCGGCCCCAACGATGCCGCCTTCGGCCATTTCGGCGCCGGCGGCTCATTGGGCTTCTGCGATCCGCAAGCCCGTGTCGCCTTTGCCTATGTCACCAACGACATGGGCCCGCGCTGGCAGAACCCGCGCAACCGCGCCCTGATCGAGGCGATCTATGAGTGTCTGGCGTAGCGCGTTGCTTGCCGATCAGCACCAGCCGTCGCGCTGTCCGCCTGAATAGCTGCGGCCAAGACCTCGGCCGATCATTGTGTCGGACACATCGGTCCCGTCGATATAGAGCTGCGCCAGCGTCCGGCCATAGCGGTCGGTACCGCTGCGCTGGACGCGAATATCTCCACCCCTCGCAATCTCTGCTTTGAGAAAGTCCCGCGCGCGAATGGCGTCGCGCGCCTCGCGGGCGCATCGGGAATTGTGGCCGAGTTCCGGCGTGTCGAAACCCAGAAGGCGGATTCGTTCCGAACCGATGCGTATGGTGTCGCCGTCATAAACGCCAATCGCGGGCGTCGAGGGGCGGAAGCTGTTGGCAGGCGCGCTGAAGCCGGCTGGAACGGGGAGGTCGGCTGGCCGGTGCACGGCGGCGGGCTCTTGAAGATACGATCCCGCCGCAAAAACGGCGCCGCAAAACAGCAGCATGAAGCGGATATGCCGGCGGACCTTGCGAAAGGCGCCTGCCACCGGCGCGGCAAGTCGCACGCTGCGGGCTGCTGCCTTTCGGCGGGCTTGATGGGCGCCGAATGAAAGAGGTTTGGCAGGCATGGCCTGCCCGCGTAGGTCGTTGGAACGCATGACCGGCACCGGACTGTGAGGATGAAACGCAACACCCCAAACCTCTCAGTCATCTATCAACGCCAGCCTAATCGAATAGCTCGAATTTGAACGATCTTCACCGGCGGCAGCTCACCCCGCCGTCGAATTGACGATTGGATATTGCACGCTCTGCGAGATCGGTATCGGCGTCGGCCAGACGAAGGAAAGCGCTGTCCGGAACGAAAAGACCACGGTCACGCTGAGCGAACCCGGTGCGCCGGCGCTCGCCGCGGTGACCGCGACATTCACGGCAAGGTCGTCCTGCTTTAGCCGCGAGAGCGCCGTCCGGATATCGCTCTCGACGGCGCCGGCGGTGGCCGTATTGGCGATGATGACGCGGCGCACGGCATTGTCCGTTTCATGGCTGATGAGGCTCCACGTCCACAAGGCGCGTCCTGTTTCGATCGTGCCGATGATCGCGACCATCAGCGGCAGGGCGATGATGGCGAACTCGACCGCCGACGTGCCCGCGCGGGCGGCGAGAAAGCGGCGAAAGCGGGAATAGGCGACCTCACGTTTCATGGCAGTTGTGCAACCCCCGTCCGGCTGATGACGATCGGCTCGTCGCTGATCCCCGCAACGGGAAAGAGCGTCGTGTGCACCTTCTCGACCCGGACCGAAACATAGGTGCGGCGATGTAGGGGCGCTTCGCAGGGCGTCTCGTCGGAAACAGCCGTGCCGTCGCTACATTCGGTGAAGCTCGACACGGTGACCGTCGCGGTATCCGCTTCGAATCCGCCTGCCGCCAACGCCGTGTTGGTGATGCCGTCGACATCCGCCCGGTCGAACATCGTATGGCGTAGCGCCGCATCGACGCCGGTGGCGACTTTCGCCCGCGCATCGATGTAAAGGGCCGTTTCCGCAAGACCGAGGACCATCACCATCATGATCGGCAGGATCAGCGCGAACTCGAGCGCCGAAACGCCGGCGTCGTCCGACACGAAGCGCTGGGCGTTGCGGCGTTCGTGGTGTGGTTTCTTGAGCTGTTCCATGCTTTGCGTCATTCGACGAGTACGGCCGAAAGTGTGCCGATCGTCCTCAGTGAGTCATCCGTGCAGCGCGAGGGAACGGTAATGCTTGAGCTGCCGCCGAAGGTGACGGTGTTGGCGATGAGCTGGATGCAGCCGCCGGGAAAGGTGAAGTTGCCGCTGTAGTTGATTGGCTGGCTCGGAAAATAGAGCGCCCCGTGAAAGCGCGAATGCTGGTTGCCGTTGATCGATACCCCGACAGAGGCCGGCACGTTGCGGTCGCCGAACATCAGAACGCCCGCAAAGGGGCCGTCCGACGGCGCGGAAAGCTCCAGAGTCGCACCGCCATGGCCGGCGAACGTGCCGTAGTCGGTGCCTGTGCTGCTGGTGAAGATGATCGTCACGTCATTGCCGCGTATCGTCGAGTTCGATGTCGCGTCGAAACTGCCGCGGTCCATGATGTAGACGCCCGGATTGAGCCAGACATTGGATCCGGAATTGAAGGCGATGCCGCCGCAATAGACGCCCGGATTGAGCTTTGCCGTGCCGGAGATCGCCATGTTGTTTTGCGCGCAGCCGCTGAAGGCGGGGACCTCGATGTCGCCATAGGGATCGGCAAGGGGTTCCTGGTCGGTCTTGATGCCCGTCGTCGTCGAGAAGCCATTGCCGAAGACGCCGCCTGCCGAATAGACCGAGGTCGCGTTGATATTCGCCGCGCCGGTCGTTGCGATCGAGCGGTTATGCGACGAGTTCGAGGCGATGCCGCAGCCCGACAGATTCGCGATCGAGGCGCCGCCGAAAGAGACGGCATTCGACACCGATGCGTTGAGCGCAAGGACGCAGCTCAGCCCCGCGCCGGTAATGGTCGCGACCGCCCGCGTCCGAACGATCGGTGCGTCCTGGATGAAGATGCCCGAAAAGATGATCGAGACGCGCTCGGTGGCGATGACCTCGACCGCATCGGGATCGCCCGCATGGGCGCCCGTCGCCGGGGGTGTGTTGACGGTCAGTTGATCGAGCGCGCCGACATTGACGCCGTTGCGGGCGAGAACCGCGCTGACATGCGCGGAGATCGCGCCGCCGCCGCTCGCGCTCCTGTCGACGGCGCCGGCAAGCGCCGCGTAGTCGGTCGCGGATTGAAGCTGGCGCTTGCCGTTGTACCAGCTCGCCGCGTCGATGCCGAGGCCGCTGAGCCCGATCATGACCGGCAGTGCAAGCGCGAAAGCAATGACCGACGCGCCGCGAGAGTCGCGCGCCAGCGCGCCGAGACACCGGACAATCCGGTGCGGGCTTTTTGAGGCATTGGCTTCGGACGGCCGCATTTCTTTTTGGTTCCTCCGGCATGTCTCGCCATGAACATGATGGGCATCGCCGCCCATGCCTTGAATTTATGACCAGCTTGTTAAGGGAGTCTGTGATGGCCCATCGCAATTTGATCGAAAAACCGCGCGTTTCCGCGGCTTTCCGGACCCCGATGGACGGCCGGATGCAGCAGGCGTTGCGGCGATATGGGTGGCTTGCGGCTGGGGAGATGGTGCTGTGAGAGAGGATTGAACTCTCGACCTCTCCCTTACCAAGGGAGTGCTCTACCACTGAGCTACCACAGCGTCCGGGGTTCAGGGCGCGCCGCGCGGCGCAAGAACCGGCCTGAAGTCTCGCCCCGAATGGTAAAAGAGGGATGAGGGGCCGCCCGAAAACGCGCGGAAAGTGCCACAGGGTCCCACCGCATGCAAGCCGCCCGCACCCGCCCTGGGTTCCGGACGCCGCCTGTGTTGACGGACCCCGGCCCCGCGCCCAAAATCAACGCGGCGGGCAGGCTTGTCCGCACCCATTCCGGCAACTGAAAGCGCCCCCCCATGAAAAAGACCCCGAGCCAGTTCAATCCGCGCGAGCCCGGTGGCAAGGGAACCGACCGTGCCTCACAGACGCAGGAAGCCCGCGCCCGTCAGGCCCGTCTGGCCGAGGCCTTGCGCGAGAACCTGCGCAAGCGCAAGGCGCAGACCAAGGCCCGCAAACCCGGTGCCGCCGAGGCACCGGCGCCTCAGGCCGCCGAAGCGCCGAAGCCCGTCGCCGCGAGCATCGCCGCCGAACCTGCCGCGAAACCGGCGCCCAAACCCGCCGCCAAAGCCGCGCCAATGCCGGCACCCAAGGTCGAACCCAAACCGGCGCCCAAAGCCGCAGCCAAGGCTGCGCCCAAGGCGACCCCGAAAGCCGCGCCGAAAGCGGCGGCAGAACCCACGGCCAAGGGAAAGAGCGCGGCCAAGCCAGCCGCCAAGGCCAAGCCGGCGGCAAAGAGCAAGCCCGAGCCGAAGGGCAAGCCCGCGGCCAAGGCGAAGGCCAAGTCCAAAAAGTCGAAATAAGCCGCGAAATCGTCCGAAAACGGCCCGATTGATCCCTGACAAGGCGGTGAGGCGCCCCTTGCGTGACACCCGGGGCCCCTTTCCTCTATAACGCGCGGAAACCGGATCGGACGCTTATTCCATGGACACCATTCACATTCGCGGCGGCCACCGCCTCAAGGGCGCAATCCCGGTCAGTGGCGCCAAGAACGCTGCTCTGCCGCTGATGACGGCGGCGCTCTTGACGGACGAACCGCTGCGGCTGTCCAACATGCCGCGCCTCGCCGATGTGCGCACGCTGACCAAACTTCTCGGCGCGCTGGGTGGCGAGGTCTCGGTCGATGAGGGGGCCGATGCCGACGTGATGACGATCCGCGTCGCCGACATCGCCTCCACCACCGCGCCTTATGAAATCGTCTCGCAGATTCGCGCCAGCTTCTGGGTTCTGGGCCCGCTGCTGGCCCGCTGCCACGAGGCGAGGGTCTCGCTGCCCGGCGGTTGCGCTATCGGCGCGCGCCCGGTCGATCTCTATATCAAGGGCCTGCAAAAGATGGGCGCCGAGATCGACCTCGTCGAAGGCTATGTGCTGGCAAAGGCAAAGGGCGGCCTCAAGGGCGCCGTCATCCGCTCGCCGATCGTCTCCGTTGGCGCCACCCACACATTGATGATGGCGGCAACGCTGGCCGACGGCGTGACCGTGCTCGAAAACGCCGCCCGCGAACCTGAAATCGGCGATGTCGCAAAATGCCTCGTCGCCATGGGCGCGAAGATCGAGGGCATCGGCAGCTCGACGCTTCGAATTGAAGGTGTCGAAAAACTGCATGGCGCCACGCACCGTGTCATCGCCGACCGCATCGAGGCCGGCACCTATGCGATCGCCGCCGCCATGACCGGTGGCGAAGTGACGCTCGAAGGCGTCGAAGCCGAAACCTTTGAGGCGGCGCTCTCCGTCCTGCGCGCCGCGGGTGCCGGTGTCGAGGCGGAGCAGGGTGCGGTCCGCATCTACCGCAACGGCGAGCGCCTGCAGGCGACCAATGTCGTAACCCAGGTCTTTCCGGGCTTCCCCACCGATCTTCAGGCGCAATTCATGGCGCTGATGACGACGGCCGATGGTGAATCCGAAATCACCGAGACGATTTTCGAGAACCGCTTCATGCATGTGCAGGAGTTGGCCCGTTTCGGCGCCGACATTTCGCTGCATGGCGACAAGGCGCTGGTCCGCGGCGTCGACAAGCTGAAGGGCGCCCCCGTCATGGCGAGCGATTTGCGCGCTTCCGCCGCGCTCATCATCGCGGGGCTGGCCGCCGAAGGCGAAACCGTCATCAATCGCGTCTATCACCTCGACCGCGGTTTCGAGCGGATCGAAGCGAAGCTCGGCGCCTGCGGTGCCGAAATCTGGCGCGAAAAGGCCTGAGACGATGAGCGATCTGCGTCTCCAGGCCGAGGATGCCGACGATCTCGCCGTCATTTCCGCCGCGCTGCAGGACGCGGTGACGAAAGTCGCCGATCTCGCTTTCCTGCCCTCGACGCGCCGCTTCGCCATGGTGGTCAACCGCTTCCGCTGGGAAGAGGCGTCCGCGCGCCGCGACGGTGGCGCCCGTGCCCGCGCCGGCCTTCACTTCGAGCATGTGCTGTCGGCCCAGGCCCGCAACATCGCGCAGGACCGTCATCATGGTGTGCTCAATCTTCTGGCGGTCCGCTTCGAGGAACTGAACCCGCCATCCGGCATCGTCACGCTGGTTTTTTCGGGTGGCGGCGAATTGCGCCTTGAGGTCGAAGCGCTGGAGGTCCATCTCTCCGATCTCGGCCCGATTTGGCAAACACCCAACGTGCCCGAACACAAGCTGGACTGAGCTATAGTCAATCCCTCTCTTCCACCCT
>JAUXOE010000273.1 GCA_030682415.1 Parvibaculum sp. | reverse complement strand
GCCGCATCATTCATCTGCTGAACAAGCGTGTCGAAGCTGTCGGGATTGTCGCCGATATTCGCAACGCGCTCGCAACGCGGCGTGCAATTGTAGGAAATCTGGCCGGAGCCGCGCGTCAGCGTCACCGCCGATGTGCGTTGCGAAACAACGCTGATATCGAGGTCGAGGATCGGCTTGCCCTCTGCGTCGAGCGCGACCAGATTGGTGCGGCCATAGCTCTTGCCCATCACATAGACGAGATTGGCGCTCTCGATCGTTATATCGGCGACCGCGGGATTGCCGACCATCACCGTTGCGACGGGCTTGGGCAGATGCAGCGCTTTCGACTTGTTCATTTCGACGAGGAAGTCGGCGGCCTGTGCCCCGCCGGCGATCATTACCGCGAGTCCCATGCCGAGTGTCGCCACGCGGACGCCCCGTTTGAATTGATGCTTTGTAACCATGTTCCGGCCCATCTGCTCGAAGGTGAGGCGACCGCTCCGGCCGTCCTTGCCGAAACACTACCGGCAAGGAGTGAACGATCTGTTGACCGTGGTCGCATGGCGGCCTCTCCTTTAACGGCCGATTAAAGGGGGCTCACTAGGCTTGCGCCGGACGGCAGGAAAGTGAGCCAGAGGAGACCTGCATGGCGGGTGCGATGCGAAGCGGCAAGGGCGTGTCGGCGGGCGCGGAACATTCGTTGTCGGGAATCCGCATTTTCGCAGGGCTTGCCCCGCGCGAACTCGCGCTTTTGGCCGCCGAATGCGACTGGCGGACCATCGCGAGGGACGAGATCGTGGTCAACACCGCTCAGGGTGCCGATCCCGGCGGGGTAATGTTCGTGGTCAGCGGCGCGGTACGCATGGCGCGGGCCGCTGGCCCGGCCGGACGCATCGCCTACAAGGATGTCGACGCTGGCGACCAGTTTGGCGAAATGTCGGTTTTTGGAATCGCCGAAGCCGATCTTACCGTGATTGCGCGCGAAGACGGTCTTGTCGCCATACTCGATGAAAAACGGTTTGCCGAGCTGCTGGCCCGGGAGGAATCGGTGTCTCGCGCGCTGCTCTGCCAATATGCGCGCCTGCTGCGCGGGCAGGAGGCGATGAGCCCATCGCCGGTTTCCGGCGGTGAGACGGCAATGGACGGCACAAGCGCCCAGCGACTCTACACCGAGCTCCTCGCACTGGCCGAACCGCATTCCGGCAAAGATGGCGCTGACACATTGTTGATCGCGCGACTTCCTCGACATCGCGTTCTCGCAGACCGGATCTCTACAACGGAAGAAGCGGTCGCCCGCGCCATCGCCGGGCTGGTGCGTAGCGGCGTTGCCGAACGCGACTATCCCGGCCTTGTTATCAAGGACGAAGCGGCGCTCCGCAGCCTCGCTGGCGCGCGCCAGGGGCAGGACGACGACATGCAAGGACCTGCTTAAGCACCGAAAGCCTCACAAGGACGGCTTTCGAGGTTTCGGCATGCGAATTCACAAATCCTTCAAAAAGGAAGACGCGCGGGGGCTCTGAACGCAACCGAACATGTGCCACGTGCGCACATGTTCGGGCTGTTCCGCTCGGCCCGGCGCGCGGCGACATACCCAGGACCGTCGTGCCGGGCCGACAAACCGTCCGGTTAACCGATGAGTAACGATACTGCCAACTGCCGTAACTGGTTTGGAGCCGAGATCAGGCAGGTTCCACGGATTGTTATTTGAGAAAATAAGTAAACGAGAATTCTATATTATACGAACATAGAGTTATTCGATAAATTATCCAAAATCGACTGTAATCATTAGCGTTTAGGTAAGATTGCCCCCTTAAGCTGGCCTTCAGTCCGAAAGGGCGCCCGGTCGCCACCAATCGGCGACAACGGGTCGGTGCTGTCGACAGTCAAATTGTACAAGGAGGCTTGTTATGAGCCAGTTTCTGAAGTCGTTCGTCAAAGACGAATCCGGTGCGACCGCGATCGAATATGGTCTGATCGCCGCCGGCATCTCCGTGGTCATCATCACGGCCGTTGGCCTGATCGGTGATCGCCTCGAGGCTGCCTTCGATTCCATCGCAGCGGCGCTCGCGTAAGAGTTCCGTTCGGGACGAGATTCTCCGGCAGTCCTGCCGGGGTCGCCTTCCAAAAGTGAGCCGCCAGATTCCTCACAGGGTCTGGCGGCTTTCTTGTGTCCGCCATCGCCGGGCCGTCAGCGCCGGTCTTTCTTTGATAAATCATTGTTCTGCGGCTCATTATGAGCCGGCGTTTACCTCAAATTTACGGTCCGACGACCACTATCCAAAGGTGCGGTCGGGAATATGTCTCGCCCGTGCGGGTCCATGCGGACCGCGTGACTTTTTGGGGAAACGGGCCAATTCCGTGTTGAACACACTTCCGCTCGCTGTCTTTCCCATCGCCGTGATTTTCGGCGCACTGTGGGATTTGACGACGATGACCATACCGAACCGGTTGACGATCGCGCTTGTTGTTGCCTTCGTGCTGTTGGCGCCGGTCGCGGGTCTGTCGCTGCAGCAGATTGGTCTGCATGCGGCGGCTGGTCTTGCAATGCTCGCCGTCGGCATGGTGCTTTTCGGTCTGGGTTGGATCGGTGGCGGCGATGCGAAATTCGTAGCGGCCGTCGCGCTCTGGATCGGATGGAACGATCTCCTGGCCTACCTCCTGATCGCGTCGCTTGCGGGCGGCGCATTGACATTGCTGTTGCTCTCGCTCCGCGGTCTTCCGCTGCCCACCGTCCTGTGCCGACGCGCCTGGATCGCGCGCCTGCACGACAAGAGCAGTGGGGTTCCCTATGGCGTTGCGCTCGCAGTGGCCGGGCTCGTCGTCTTTCCGGACACCGTCTGGGTCAAGCTGGCGGTCGCGACCGCCTGAGGATAAGGCGGGTGCATGCACCCGCACTATGAAAGGAACGGACAAGTGAACGCCGCACGTATTGGAGTTTTGGTTCTGGCGCTCGTCGCTGCGGGCCTCGCGGCGTTTCTCGCGCGCGGGCTCGTGTCGTCGGGCAATGACGTGCCGGTCGAAACGCAGGTCGTCGAGGAAGCGACCACCGATGTACTGGTGTCCGTTCAAAACCTTCAGATCGGACAACGTGTCGGACGCTCGGATCTGCGCTGGCAACGCTGGCCGGATGCCGCGCTCAACGGCGCCTACATCACAAAAGCGCAGAAGCCGACGGCCATTGAAGAATATGACGGTGCTGTCGCGCGCTCGGCGATCCTGAGCGGCGAGCCGGTCACCGAAGACAAACTGGTTAGTCTGACAGGCGCCGGCTTCATGTCGGCCTTGATCTCGCCCGGTATGCGCGCCACGGCCGTTCGCATAACGCCGGAAACAAGTGCTGGTGGGTTCATCCTGCCGAACGATCGCGTCGATATCATCGACATTCAGCGCGGCGAGACAATTCTGCGCAATGTGCGTGTCCTGGCGATCGATCAGCGCTTCAATGAAAAGGCCGGGGAGCAAGTGGTCGTCGGAAAGACCGCGACGCTCGAACTGACCCCGACCCAGGTCGAGCTGGTCGCGGTCGCTGAATCGGAAGGCTTTCTGGCGCTTTCTCTGCGCAGCATGGGCGAAGAAGACCTGACGGAAGAAGAGCTGAAGGCAGCCGGCAACGGTTCGGTTGTGAAAGTTGTGCGCTACGGAACGGCGCAGACGGTCCGGGTGAGGTAGGGCGATGATGAAACATATGAAAAAACTCATCGAGCTTCAGCGCCTGAAGCGCCCCCTCTGGGCCGCGCTTTGTGCGCTGGCCTTGATCTCGGGTCCGACGGACGTTGCCACGGCCAACGATGCCCGGCTGGTCAAGATCGATCAGGGTGGTATGGGTAAGGGTTCCCGCAGCATCGTTCTCGGTCTGAACAAGGCCGCCATCGTCGAACTGCCGGTCGCGGCGCGCGATGTTCTGGTATCGAATCCCGCAATCGTCGATGCGGTTGTCCGTACCAATCGCCGCACCTATCTGATCGGCATGGCCGTCGGTCAAACCAATGCCTTTTTCTTCAACGAAGCCGGTCAGCAGATTCTCAATCTCGAAATCCAGGTCGCGCGCGATCTGACCGGCCTGCGCGAAACCTTGCGTCAGTATTTTCCCAAGTCCCGCATCGACGTCCAGGCGATGAACGATCATGTCGTACTCTCCGGCATGGTCGCTAACGCCTCCGAGGCGAGCAAGGCCCACGACATGGCCGCCCGCTATATCGGCGGCGACATGGAGCAAGTGCTCAACATGCTTGGGATCGAGGGCAAAGAGCAGGTGATGCTGAAGGTGACCGTTGCCGAGATGCAGCGCACCGTCATCAAGCAGCTCGGCGTCGACCTGTCGACGGCTGCCAATTTCGGCGATTTCGCGCTTCGCCTGGCGACGTCCAATGCCTTCAGTCTTCAGGGTCGGTCGCTGGGCGGCCTTTCGACGGACGGGACGGAAGTCACCGGCAGTGACGGTTCGATCGGTTCGGCGATCCGCGCGCTCGAACGGACAGGCGTGCTGCGCACACTGGCCGAGCCCAATCTGACGGCGATCTCCGGCGAGTCCGCCAAGTTTCTTGCCGGCGGCGAATTCCCGGTCCCGACCTCGCGCGATCAGAACGGCAATATCCAGCTTGAATTCAAGCCCTTCGGTGTCGGCCTTAGCTTCACACCGGTCGTGCTGAGCGAGGGTCGCATCAGCTTGCGCATATCGACCGAAGTCAGCGAATTGTCCTCGGAGGGCGCCTTCCTGCTGCAGGGAACAAGCAGCGACGGCGTTACAGTGCCGGCGCTGAAGGTGCGGCGCGCCGAAACGACACTCGAACTGCCAAGCGGCGGTTCGATTGTAATGGCGGGCCTTCTCTCCGACTCGACGCGACAGAACATCGACGGCGTACCGGGTGCCATGGATATGCCGGTGCTTGGCCAGCTCTTCCGCAGTCGCGATTATCAGAAGAACGAGACTGAACTGGTCGTCATCGTGACGCCGTATCTGGTGGATCCGACATCCCGCAACAATCTGGTGTTGCCAACCGACGGTTTTGCGCCGGCCAGCGACCTCGACACGATCCTGATGGGCCGCCTCAATGCGACCTACGGTGCGAGCGGCGCTGCGCCGTCGGACAGGGCGCTTCAGGGTCCGGTCGGGTTTGTCGTGGATTGATAAGGGACTGAAAAGGAAAATGGCAATGAACATCAACCAGCCCCTTGCAAAAGGCATTCTCGTCGCGCTCGTCCTGGGCCTTGCCGGTTGTGGCGGCTTCAGTGGCGTCGACCAGGCACAGTATGACGCCAGCCGCACCCATCCGATTTCGGTGCAGCCGGATGTCGCGACGCTCAACATCGACATCCCCCCGGGCCAACCCGGCCTCACGACTGCGGATCGAATCGCCATTGCCGACTTCGCCACAAGCTACCGCGCACGCGGCCACGGGCCGCTCACGGTCTCGACGCCGTCCGGTTCGCCGAACGCCGGTACGGCCACGGCTGTTCTGAGCGATGTCCGCGACGCGCTGGCCGAGCGTGGTGTGTCGGGCGACATGCTCGCATATACACCCTATAGCGCCTCGGCGGCCGATCGTTCGGCGCCACTGATCCTCTCGTTCAAGCGCTACGTGGCAAAAGCGAGCACCTGCGGTGACTGGTCGAAGAGTCTGACCGCTGAATACAAGAATGTACTGCCGCCAAACTTCGGCTGCGCCACGCAAAACAATCTGGCGGCGATGGTCGCCGATCCGGCCGATCTTCTGAAGCCCCGGACAATGACGTCGGCGGACGCGGATCGTCGCAACACCGTGCTCGACAAGTATCGGCAGGGTGAATCGACGGCGACCGCCCGCTCCGATCAGGACTCGGGCGCTGTGAGCAAGGTGGACCAATGACAAACGCCGCGCAAAAGGAAATCATGGACGAAGCGCCGCCGATGGCCGATGCACCGGCACGGCATGTGCCGCAGCCTTCACTCGCGCAGATCTCCGGCGACGCCGACGGGTCGCAGGTGATGAAGCCGGTACCCCGCATCACCATCCACGCTTTCTGCGAACAACCGTCTTCGGGCAGCGCGATACAGCGCGCCGGAGAGGACCGCCGGCTTGCCAAGGCGCATCTGACGGTTCATATGGGCGGCATTCCGGCCGCTGTAGAACAGTATCGTCAGTCGCCGACACCGAACCTCATCATGGTCGAGGCACGCGCGGCTGGCCCCGAATTGTTCGCTCAGCTCGGTGAACTGGCGGAAGTATGCGACGCCGGAACCAAGGTTGTTGTGATCGGTCACACGAACGATGTTTCGCTCTATCGTGAAATGATCCGTCAAGGTGTCAACGAGTACCTCGTCGCGCCGCTGCATCCGATGGGTGTTATCGAGGCGGTCTCGCGTCTCTATATTGATCCCGACGCGCCGCCGATCGGTCGCACGATTGCTTTTGTCGGCGCCAAGGGCGGCACCGGTTCCAGCACCATCGCACACAATATCGGCTGGTGCATATCGAGCGGCATGGACGAGGACGTGGTTATTGCCGACTTCGATCTCCCGTTCGGTACAGCCGGTCTCGACTTCAACCAGGACCCTGCGCAAGGGATTGCCGACGCGCTCACGGCGCCGGAACGTCTGGACGATGTCTTGCTCGATCGTCTTCTTGTCAAATGCACCGACCGTTTGAGCCTCTTTACAGCGCCGGCCGTTCTCGATCGCGATTTCGAGATGGATGGCGACTCTTGTGAGAGCGTTCTCGATATCGTCCGCGAGGGCGTGCCCTGCGTCATCGTCGACCTGCCGCATGTGTGGGCACCTTGGACGAAGAAGGTACTCTTGTCGGCTGACGAAATTGTCATCACCGCAACGCCGGACCTCGCCAGCCTGCGCAACGCAAAGAGCATGCTCGATCTGATCCGCCACGCGCGACCCAATGACAATTCAGCCCATATCGTACTCAACCAGGTGGGCATGCCCAAGCGTCCGGAGATTCCGGTCAAGGACTTCGCCGAAGCAGTGGGCGCTGAACCGACGCTGGTTCTGCCCTTCAACCCGGGTCTCTTCGGAACCGCGGCCAACAATGGTCAGATGATCGAAGAGCTCGATGCGAAAGGAAAGACGACCGAAGGTCTTCGTTTCCTTGCGCGGCAGCTTTCCGGGCGCGACGCCCGGGCACTGAAGGCCGCCAAGTCGTCTTCGATTTTCAGTTTTCTGTCCCGCAAGGGATGAGGCGGAGGTAGCCGGTCGTGTTTGGAAGGCGGAACGAAGGTCAAACGGTACCGCGCAGTCCTGTGGCGGCGCCGCCGGCTGCGTCGAGGGTCGAGGCATCCGCAGCGCCCGCTGCCGGACCGGCACCTGCGCCGAAGCCGGCCGCCAAGCCGGCGACGAAGCCGACTGCGCGCGCATCGGATCATCGCTCCGAAAACTACTACCAGATCAAGACGACGATCTTCAACGCACTGATCGATACAATCGACCTGACGCAGCTCGCGCAGCTCGATGCCGAGAGCGCGCGCGAGGAAATTCGCGACATCGTCAACGAAATCTTGTCGATCAAGAACGTCGTCATGTCGATCTCCGAGCAGGAAGCCCTCCTGCAGGACATCTGCAACGACGTGCTGGGCTACGGCCCGCTGGAGCCCGTGCTCGCACGCGACGACATCGCCGACATCATGGTGAATGGCTGCGAGCGCACCTTCATTGAAGTGAATGGCAAG
>JAUXOE010000271.1 GCA_030682415.1 Parvibaculum sp. | reverse complement strand
AATTTCTCGATCGTCTCCCAGTCGGAACATTCGTAAGGCGAGCCCGGCCAGGGGTTGAAGGGGATCAGGTTGATCTTCGCCGGAATGTGTTTCAACAGCCGCACCAGCGCCTTGGCGTCTTCAAGGCTGTCATTGACGCCTTTCAGCATCACATATTCAAAGGTAATGCGGCGCGCATTGGAGACGCCCGGATAGTTGCGGCAGGCCTCCAGCAATTCCTTGATCGGATATTTTTTGTTGAGCGGCACCAGCTTGTTGCGCGTCTCGTCGTCGACCGCATGGAGCGAGATCGCCAGCATGCAGCCGATTTCGGCGCCGGTCTTTTCGATCATCGGCACCACACCGCTGGTCGACAACGTGATGCGGCGTTTCGACAGCGACAGGCCTTCGCCGTCCGAGACCACTTCCAGCGCGTCGCGCACATTGTCGAAATTGTAGAGCGGTTCGCCCATGCCCATCAGCACGATATTGGTGATCAGGCGGTCTTCCGAATTGCGGCCGCCATCGGGCCATTCGCCCAGCGCATCGCGGGCAATCAGGATCTGGCCGACGATCTCGCCGGCGGTCAGGTTGCGGACCAGTTTCTGCGTGCCGGTGTGACAAAAGCTGCAGGTCAGCGTGCAGCCGACCTGGCTCGACACGCACAGCGTGCCGCGGCCCTCTTCGGGGATATAGACGGTTTCGATTTCGGGGCCCGGCACGCCCGGCCGGTCGCCCGGCAGGCGCAGCAGCCATTTGCGCGTGCCGTCGACCGATTTCTGTTCGGTGACGATCTCGAGCCGCGTGAGATCGAAAGCCTCGTTGAGCCGCCCGCGCAGTTCCTTCGACAGCGTCGTCATGCCCTCGAAGCTTGTCAGGCCGCGATTGTAGATGCCGTTCCAGATCTGCCCGGCGCGCATGCGGCACTGATTGTCGGGCAGGCCGAAGGCGCGCAGCGCCTCGATCAGTTGCGGCCGCGTCAGCCCGATCAGGCTCGGGCGCGCCGCCGCCGTTCCGGCGGGCGCGGGCGTCTGTTTTTGATGGGCGATCTCGAGGCTCGTCATGGCCGCTTCATATCACAGACCGCATAACGGGGGCCAATGGCCCCCGTTTCCGGCAGAATTCCGGGCTTTCCGGCCTATTTGCAGGTCTCGTCGATCTTCCGCAGCGCGGCGCCCGAGCCCTTCAGCGAATAGGTGTCGATGGTCAGCGTGTCGCGCGAGGAGGTGCCGCGAACTTCCATCGAGGCGCCGGCCTTCAGCGCCTGCACCATCTTGCCTTCCTCGGAGGGGTTTTCGAGCCAGGCCCAGTATTGATGCTCGCCGCCTTCCTTGACGCCGTTGAACATCTGGAACCGGTCGGTGCCGATGGTGGCAAAGGGGCGGCTCGTCGATTTGAAGACATAGCCGGCGCGCATGCTGATTTCGTTCTTGGTGCTGCGGCCCGGGCGGTGCGTGACCATGAAATAGACGTCGCCGCGATTGGCGCCGGCCGGCAGCATTTTGGTCGGGGCGCTCATCGCATAGCACATGCGGTCGGCGCCGGAGCCGTAGCTATAGGCGGACCAGTCGTCATATTTGCCGAGCAGCTTCGGGGCGTCCTGCGCGGCGGCGAGGCCGGCGGTGCCGAAGCTCAGCAGCAGGGCCGTCAGGGCGAGGGTGGCGGCGCGGGCGAAGGTCGTGGAAAGGCGCTTGCGTCTTGGCATGATCTTCAACTCGTTGGCTTTCTCTTGTTATCCGGGACCGAGAGCGGCAATGCGCCTGACCATACCGGCCCATTGCCCCGATTTCCAGACGGAGAGCCCGGAAATGCGGCGAATTGCGCCCGGCCGGGATTGGCGGGCCGCTGAAAAATTCCCCGATTCTTGTGGCGGAAGCATGGCGGGCGCCGGCGTGGCGTCAATCTGGCGAATGCAGGCCCGCTCGTGCTAAGGGAGAGGCAGCGCTATATCCGGAAAACGCCCATTCAACGCCAGATCAGGGGGAGACGACCATGAAAGCCGTGCTGTGCAAGCAATATGGCCCGCCCGAAAGCCTCGTCATCGAGGAGGTGCCGACGCCCGAACCCGGCAAGGGCCAGGTCCTGCTCGAGGTCCATGCGGCGGCGGTCAATTTCCCCGATGTGCTGATCATCGAGAACAAATACCAGTTCAAGCCGCCGCTGCCCTTCTCGCCGGGCGGCGAGGTCGCCGGCAAGGTCATCAAGCTCGGCGAGGGCGTTTCGAAGGTGAAACTCGGCGACCGCGTCATCGGCTCCTGCGGCTGGGGCGGCTTTGCCGAAGAGATCGCGCTTGACGAGGCCCGCGTGACGCCGATCCCTGCGGAGATGGATTTCGTCACCGCCTCGGCCTTCCTGATGACCTATGGCACCTCGCATCACGCGCTGAAAGACCGCGCCCATATCAAGCCGGGCGAGAGCCTGCTGGTGCTGGGGGCGGCCGGCGGCGTCGGGCTTGCGGCCGTCGAACTCGGCAAGGCGATGGGCGCGCGCGTCATCGCGGCGGCCTCGTCGGAAGACAAGCTCCAGGTCTGCCGCGATCACGGCGCCGACGAGACGCTGCTTTATCCCACCGGCACGCTCGACCGCGACCAGCAAAAGGCGCTGACCGACCAGATCAAGGCGCTGACCGGCGGCCAGGGCGCCGATGTCGTCTATGACCCGGTCGGCGGCGATTATTCGGAAGCGGCCTTGCGCGCCACCAATTGGGAAGGCCGTTTCCTGGTCGTCGGTTTTGCCGCCGGCCCGATCCCGAAAATCCCGCTCAACCTGGCGCTGCTGAAAGGTTGTCAGATCGTCGGCGTCTTCTGGGGCGCCTTCACCGGGCGCGAGCCGGCGCGGCATCAGGAAAATCTGAAAGAACTGATCGCCTGGTTCAAGGCCGGCAAGCTGAAGCCCCATGTCTCGCGGCAATACAAGTTCGAGGAAGCGGCCGAGGCGCTCAACGACATGGCGGCGCGCAAGGTCAAGGGCAAGATCGTTCTGGTGCCGCAGCGCTAGAACGATGCGCCGGGGGGCGGACGAGATGACAGGGCGGAGCGCGCAATGAGGCGCATGCTGATCACGCTGGGCGTCCTTGCCGGCATCGGCATCGTCGCGCTTTTCGCCTTTCTGCTCTATGTGCTGCTGGCCTCGGGCGATCCGAAATACTGGGAAGCCGAAATCGCCGCCTTCGAGCGGCTCGACGTTTCCAATCCGCCGCCGTCCGGCGCCGTCCTCTTTGTCGGCGGCCGCGATGTCCGGCTCTGGCCGCAGCTTGCCGCCGACATGGCGCCGGTGCCGGTCATCCAGCGCGGTTTCGGCGGCGCGCAGATTTCGCATATCACGCATTACATGTCGCGCATCGTGCTCCCCTATCATCCGCGCGCCGTCGTCGTGATGGCGGGCGATGCCGATCTCGCCGATGTTCACGGGCGGCGGCCGGAAGACGTGCTCGACGATTTCCGCACGCTGGCGCTTTCCCTGCGCGCCGAAGGGCTCGCGGCGCCGATCTATTTCGTCTCGATCCGTCCGCAGCCGGCGCGCAAGGAACGCTGGTACGGCGCCCTGCGCGCCAATGCGCTGGTCGCCGATTTCGTTGCCGGCCAGCGCAACATGCATTTCATCGATGCCAGCACGTCCATGCTCGATGCGGAGGGAAAATTCCGCGACGATCTGCATCGCTGGGACCGGCTGACGCTCAACGCGGCGGGCTATGCCGCACTTGCCGCGGCGATCCGGCCGGTGCTGATCGAAGCCGGTCATGGCGGCTTGCGTTCGACACGCTAGATTTCAAGACAACCGACATTCAGGGAGGGCCCTTATGGCCGAGACGCTTTCGAAAGAGACAAAGGCCGGCAAGGTCGAGGGCAGCTACGATCCGAAATTCAAATCCGTTGTCGACGCCTTCATCGAGAATTGCGAGACGCGCGACGAGGTCGGCGCCAATGTCGCGATCACGCTGGAGGGAAAAACCGTCGTCGATATCTGGGGCGGCCGCAAGGCGCGCGACGGCGCGGCATGGGAGAAAGACACCGTCTCGATCGTCTTTTCCTGCACCAAGGGAGCGACGGCCTTGTGCGCGCATATGCTGGCCGACAGGGGCAAGCTTGATCTCGATGCGAAGGTCGGTGCCTATTGGCCCGAATATGCAAAGAACGGCAAGGAAGAGACCACGGTCTCGATGATGCTCGATCATTCGGCCGGCCAGCCGCATCTGCGCACGAAGCTGAAAGACGGCGCCTATTACGATTACGATTACATGGTGAAGCTGCTCGAGGACGAAGAACCGTTCTGGAAGCCCGGCATCCGCAACGGCTATCACGGCGTCACCTTCGCCTGGACGGTGGGCGAGCTGGTGCACCGCGCATCGGGCAAGCGGCTCGGAAAATTCTTTGCCGATGAAGTGGCAAAGCCGCTCGGCCTCGACTTCACCATCGGCACACCGGAGGCGACCGAGCCGCGCATCGCGCCGATGATTTTCGCCGACCCCGATCCGGCGGCGGCCAATTCCAAATTCACGCAGGCGCTGCTCACCGATCCCACGAGCCCGGCGCATCTCTTTCTGCTCAACGGCGGCAACACGGATTTCAACTCGCGCGATTGCCATGCCGCCGAAATCGGTTCGGCCAACGGCATCACCAATGGCCGCGGCCTGGCGGGCTTGTTTCAGCCGGTCGCCATTGGCGGCGGCAAACTTGTCGGCGCCGACACGCTGGCCCGCATGGGCCGCATCGCCATGGGCACGCATGAGGACGCGACGCTCCTGATCCCGTCGCGTTTCGCGCTCGGCTACATGAAGTCGATGGACAACCGCAAACTGAAGAACGAACCCAATTCGAGTTGCATCCTCAGCGATGCCGCTTTCGGCCATGTCGGCATGGGCGGTTCGCTCGGCTTTGCCGACCCGGAATGCCACATGAGCTTCGGCTACAATATGAACCGCATGGGTTCGGGCATCCTGCTCAACAGCCGCGGCCAGGCACTGGTCGACGCGGCCTATGGCGCGCTCGGCTACCGCTCCAATGCGTCGGGCGTCTGGGCGATGTGATTATTTCTCCGCCGTGTCGTTCGATGGCGCGAGATGGAGCGCGGCGCGCGCGGCTTGGCGATGCCGTGGCAGGATGTGGCTCGACACCAGGCCGATCGCGGCCATCAGCACGGCGGCGTCGTCGGTAAAGCCGAACACGGCAACGACATCGGGGATCAGATCGACCGGCGTCACGAAATAGGCGAGCGCGGCCAGCAACGTCGCCTTGACGCGCAGCGGCGTTTTCGGATCGCGGGCGCAGAACCAGGCCGCGGCGGCCTCTTCGGCAAACGGAATTTTGCCGGCAAAGCGCGCCATCTTCCGCCAGAAGCCGTCATGCACGGTCTTCTCGTTGCGGGCGATCACGGCCGGCAATTGATGGTCGGGATCGAGGGCCGCGCCCATCCCCGTCTGTTCGTGCGATCTGGCCATGGCCGTTTCCGCTGTTCGGTGCCCCCGTCCGCCGGCAAAAGATGGGTGTTTGCGGGCCGCCTTGCAAGCCGCGGCGACGTAGCGTCAGGGCCGCTGGCGGCATAATGGCCGTTGTTTCAAGGGGTTTCCGGGATTTTTGGCTCGCAAGAGTGCCGACAAGTTTGTAAAACCGGCGCCAACCGGACGCCCCGCCGGACAGGCACCCCGCGCGTCCCAGAAGACGGTTCATCAAGGAGACGACCCATGAAACTCGATTCCGGCATCAGCGCCATCATCACCGGCGGCGCCTCGGGCCTCGGCGCGGCAACCGCCCGCCGTCTGGCGAAAGAAGGCGTCAAGATCGGCATTTTCGATCTGCAGGAAGACAAGGGCGAGGCGCTGGCGAAAGAGCTCGGCGGCGTCTTCGCGAAAGTCAACGTCACCGACGAAGCCAGCGTCGATGCCGGCTTTGAAAAAGTCCGCGCCGCCATCGGCCAGGAACGCATCCTGGTCAACTGCGCCGGCACCGGCAATGCGGTCAAGACCGCCTCGCGCAACAAGGAGACGGGCAAGCCCGAACACTTCCCGCTCGACAAGTTCAACCTGATCATCCAGATCAACCTCGTCGGCACCTTCCGCTGCATCGCCAAGTCGGCGGCCGGCATGCTGACGCTTGATCCGCTCGCCGATGGCGATCGCGGCGCCATCGTCAACACCGGCTCGGTTGCCGCGCAGGACGGCCAGATCGGCCAGGCCGCCTATTCGGCCTCGAAAGCCGGCGTCGTCGGCATGACGCTCCCCATCGCCCGCGATCTGTCGCGCGACGGCATCCGCGTCAACACGATCCTGCCGGGCATTTTCGACACGCCGCTCTTGGCCGGCGCGCCCGAGAAGGTCCGTCAGGCGCTTGGCGCGCAGGTGCCGTTCCCGGCCCGTCTCGGCAATCCGGAAGAATATGCCTCGCTCGCCTGCGAAATGATCCGCAACGGCTATTTCAACGGCGAAACCGTCCGCCTCGACGGCGC
>JAUXOE010000270.1 GCA_030682415.1 Parvibaculum sp. | reverse complement strand
GCTCGCCGCCCCGGTGACCAGCGCCACCTTGCCGGCGATCGAGCGGCTGAGTTTCTGGATCGGTTCCATGGATTGCGTCTCCCCGTTTTGATTTCGTTGGCGGGGAGCCTAGCAAAACCCGGCGCGCAACCCTAGCGGCGCACAATCGCCTTGTCGGCGAAGAGTGCCGGCAACTGCAATAGAGAAGCCCCCCTTCGCTTGTGCCGCTCACTCCAGCGTGAAGGCGATCTTCAGCTTGACCTGATAGTGGCCGACCTTGCCGCCTTCGATGTGACCGCGCGTTTCGACGACTTCGAACCATCTGAGTTCGCGCAGGCTTTTCGCCGCCTTTTCGATGGCGGCGGAAATCGCGTCCTCGATGCTTTTGGGCGACGAGCCGACGATTTCGACGATCTTGTAGACATGATCGGACATGGGGGTTCCTCCCTTCAGGCGTTGGGTGCATCGCCTGAGGGATGTGGCGCAAAGGCGCAGCACAGCAAGGGCGGGGCGCGGCATAATAGCCGCCTGCCGGAAAACATGGCCTTTCGGGTCGCGCTTTGGCAGACTGGCGGGGACGATAGACTTAAAGACCGCCCGGAAGAAGGAGACACCCCCCGTGAACCTTCGATCCCGAACGATCCCTCGATGGCGCCATGTGATCTACGCCATGCTGGCCGTGGCCGGCGCGGCGCTGTTCGGCGCCGCCGGCATGGCCGAGACGGAAGAGGCGGAGGCCCCCGCACGCGGCGCGCCGCCGCTGGCCATGCTCTCGACAATCGAAGGCGCCATCGGCCCGGCGACGGCACGGCAAGTGGCCGACGCCGTGGCGGCAGCCGAAGCGGCCCGCGCCGATGTGCTGATCCTGAAAATCAACACGCCCGGCGGTCTCGTCACCTCGACCCGTGAAATCATTTCCTCGATCCTCGAATCCTCCGTGCCGGTGGCCGGTTACGTGGCGCCGGCCGGCGGCCACGCGGCCAGCGCCGGCACCTACATCATCTATGCGACCGCAATTGCCGCGATGGCGCCCGGCACCAATATCGGCGCGGCGACGCCGGTGACGCTGGGCGGCGGCATGCCGGGCCTGCCATCGCCCGGCGAGACGGCGCCCAAGGACGAAGACGGCAAGGCGCCAGCGCCGCAAAAATCGAACGAAGACGCGATGACCGCCAAGGCGACCAATGACGCGGTCGCGCATATCAGGAGCCTTGCCGAACTGCACGGCCGCAATGCCGACTGGGCCGAAAAGGCGGTGCGCGAAGGCGCGAGCCTGTCGGCGCGCGACGCCGTCGCCGAGGGCGTCGTCGAATTCATGGCCAGCGACATCGGCGAATTGCTGCGCCTGATGCATGGACGCGAAGTCGTGACGGCGACGGGCAAGCGCCTGCTCGACACCGAAGGCGCGGCCGTCACCGAGATCGAACCCGGCGCGATGACGAAGCTGCTGGCGATCCTCAGCAATCCGAATGTCGCCTTCATCCTGATGCTGATCGGCATTTACGGATTGATTTTCGAATTCTCGAACCCCGGTACGATCGGCCCCGGCGTCATCGGCGCAATCTGCCTGCTGCTGGGGCTCTATGCGCTGAACCAGCTGCCGCTCGACTATGCGGGGCTGGCGCTCATTCTGCTGGGTCTTGCCTTGATGATCGCCGAGGCCTTCTCGCCGAGTTTCGGCGTGCTGGGGCTCGGCGGCGTCGTCGCCTTCGTGCTCGGCGGCGCCATGCTGATCGACAGCGACCAGCCGGAGTTCCAGCTGTCCTGGGGCACGATCGGCGGCACGGCGGCGGTCAGCGTCGTCACGCTGGTGCTGATCATCGGCTATGCCTGGCGCGCGCAGCGAAAACCGGTAGCGACCGGCAGCGAGGAAATGACCGGCATGGACGTGCGCGTGCTCGACTGGGCGAACGGCGAAGGCCATGTCTGGGCGCATAGCGAAAGATGGCGCGCGCGCGGGCCGCATCAACTCGCGCCCGGCGCGACGGCGAAAGTCGAACGGCTGGACGGGTTGACGCTGATCATCAGCGACGCGCCTTCCGTGCAAGGCTGAGGGAGCGGCGCTCGCAGAGCGGCGGTCATCGACCACCCTCCCCTTGGGGGAAGGTGGACGTTCACAATCATCGGTTCGCCGTCATTCGGCCCGGTGGACCAAACAGAACGGAGAGGCCCGATGGGAAATCTTGCATTCTATGTCTTCATTGCCGTGCTGGTTGTCGGCTTTCTGAGCTCGGCGATCCGCATCCTGCGCGAATATGAGCGCGGCGTCGTCTTCACGCTGGGCCGCTTCACCCGCATTGCCGGGCCGGGCTTCATCGTCATCATCCCGGTCATCCAGCAGATGGTCAGGACCGACCTGCGCACCACGGTGGAAGACGTGCCGACCCAGGACGTGATCTCACGCGACAACGTCTCGGTGCGCGTCAATGCGGTGATCTATTCCCGCATCGTCGATCCGGGCAAGGCGATCCTCAATGTCGAAAACTACGCCGAGGCGACAAGCCAGCTCGCGCAGACGACGTTGCGCTCGGTGCTCGGCAAGCACGAGCTCGACGAAATGCTGGCCGAGCGCGACAAGCTCAATGCCGACATCCAGGAAATTCTCGACAGCCAGACCGACGCCTGGGGCATCAAGGTCGCCAATGTCGAGATCAAGCATGTCGATATCGACGAGAGCATGATCCGCGCCATCGCCAAGCAGGCCGAAGCCGAACGCTTCCGCCGCGCCAAGATCATCAATGCCGAAGGAGAACAGCAGGCGGCCGAAAAACTGGTCGAGGCCGGCAAGATTCTCGCCGGCGATCCGCGCGCGATGCAGCTGCGCTATTTCTCGGCGTTGCACGACATTGCCGGTGAGAAGACCAACACCATCGTCTTCCCGCTGCCGATGGACCTGATGGACACGATCCGCCGGCGGGATTGAGGGCGGTCGGAGGCGCTCCGCGCCCCGATCTGTGCGTCGTCCTTCATCGTCATGACTCGGCCCTCCTTTGCAATCAAGGTGGTGGGTCACCCACGTCTTTCCTTCTCCGTCATTGCGAGGCCGAAGGCCGAAGCAATCCAGAAGCGGCAAACTCGGCATATGTGGCTCTCTGGATTGCTACGCTTCGCTCGCAATGACGGCGTGTGTGGCAGAGAGGGCGTGGACCTGCCTTCGCCGATCGAACGCGCCCGCCCGCTGACGGACGCCGCCTGAAACGGCGTTCCGCCGCTCTTGAACTTATGACATGATATATGCCAATATATTCGAAGCCCCGGCCATTCCGCCGCGGGGCCCCGAAGAGGCGCGTCATGCAGGTTGTCAACGAAGTCTTCCCGAGCGATCCCGAACGCTTCCGTCAGATGATGGAAGAAGGCCCGAAAGGCCCGATTTTCATGGTCAACCTGCTGAAATTCAAGGAGCGCGCCGCATACAAGGACGGGCGGCCCTGCGACCTGAGCGGCCGCGACGCCTACATGATCTATGGCCGCGCCGTGTCGAAGCTGCTGCCGAAATTCGGCGGCGGCGCCTTTTTTGCCGCCGATGTGAGTTTTCTGGCACTGGGCCAGGTCGAGGAACTCTGGGACGAGATCGCAATTGCGACCTATCCGAACCGCAAGGCGCTGTTCGAGATGTCGACCTCGCCCGAATGGCAGGAAATCTCCGTTCACCGCGATGCCGGCCTGAAGGGCCAGCTCAACATCGAAACCGTGTTGCAGGACGGCGTGCTGGGCCGGCTGCAGCCGCTGCTCGAAGCGATCACCAGGGGCTGAACCGGATGGAAGTGCTGCGCACGCCCGACGAACGCTTCGCCAGGCTCGAAGGCTACGATTTCGCGCCGCATTACACGACCGTGACCGACGACGACGGAACTGCACTGCGTATCCACTACGTGGACGAAGGCCCGCGCGGTGCAAAGCCGATCCTGCTGATGCATGGCAACCCGACCTGGGCCTATCTCTACCGCAAGATGATCCCGGTGCTGGCGGCGGCCGGCCACCGCGTCATCGCCGTCGACCTTGTCGGCTGCGGGCGCTCCGACAAGCCGGCGGCGAAAGCCGATTACACGCTGGCGCGCCATTACGACTGGATGTCGAAATGGCTGACCGGGCTCGGCCTCGAAAACATCACGCTGTTCTGCCAGGACTGGGGC
>JAUXOE010000269.1 GCA_030682415.1 Parvibaculum sp. | reverse complement strand
GCCGGCGTGGGACGGTTATGGTTTGCGGAGCGGGGTCAGATGCAGCGGATTCCGCCATGGCTCGGCCTCCGTGAATTCCGGTCAACAGAAATGTCGGCGAGGGCACGTCCAGCATGCAGCTTGCGCCAGCACGGGGCAATGGTTGGCTGTCTGTCTCAGCAGAAAATTTTCGGCAATCAGGCAGGCTTATGGGCTTTTTTCAGCACGTCGCCGAGTTGCCGGTGCAGCGCTTCATTGCCGGCAAGGATACCGCCTGTGTCCAGCATGGCGTCGCGACCGTTGAGATCGGTGACAAAGCCGCCCGCTTCGCGCACGAGGATGATGCCAGCGGCGAGGTCCCAAGCGGCGAGGTTGGCCTCCCAATAGGCGTCGAGACGTCCGGCGGCGACATAGGCCAGATCGAGCGCGGCGGAGCCCATGCGGCGGACGCCGGCGACTTCGTTCATCACGGCACCAAGCTCGGCCGTGAAGCGCTGATGGCCGGGACGGCCGATATGCGGAATGCCGGTGCCAACGACCGACTGCGCCAGTTCGCGACGGACCGCGACGCGGATGCGGCGGTCGTTGAGGAAAGCGCCCTGGCCCTTTTCGGCAATGAACATTTCGTCGGAGATCGGGTTGTAGACGAGGCCGGCGACAATCTGACCCTCGCGTTCGAGGCCGATCGAAATGGAGAACATCGGGATGCCGTGCAGGAAATTCGTCGTGCCATCCAGCGGGTCGATGATCCAGCGATGCGACTTGTCGGCCCCTTCGACCACACCACCTTCCTCCATCAGGAAGCCATAGCCCGGCCGCGCCTTCGACAATTCCTGGAAGATGACTTTTTCGGCCTTCTTGTCGGCGGCGGTGACGAAATTCGCCGGGCCTTTCATCGAGACCTGAAGGTTTTCCACCTCGCCGAAATCGCGCTGCAGGCCGCGCGCCGCCTTGCGGGCGGCGGCGACCATGACGGACATCGAAGGTGTGTGGCGGGACATGCTGTCTCGACTCAGTCGGCGCGGCGGAGGTAGGTGACTTCGTTCGTATCGACAACGATACGCTCGCCGGTCGTAACGAAAGGCGGCACCATGACGCGCACGCCGTTCTCAAGCAGGGCAGGCTTGTAGGAGCTTGCGGCGGTCTGCCCCTTTACCGTGGGTTCGGTATCGGTGATTGCGAGGACGACCTGGTCGGGGAGTGAAATGCCGAGTGCCTTGCCCTCATGGCTTTCGACCGTAACCTTCATGCCGTCCTGCAAGAAGGCGGCGCGGTCGCCGACCCATTCCTTCGACAGCTCGATCTGTTCGTAGGTCTCGTTGTCCATGAAAGTCAGCATCCCGTCGTTTTCGTAGAGATACTGGTAGTCCTTTTGCTCAAGGCGCACGCGCTCAACCGTTTCGGCGGAGCGGAAACGCTCGTTCAGCTTGCGGCCATCGACGAGGTTCTTCAGCTCCACCTGCGCAAATGCCCCGCCCTTGCCGGGTTTCACATGCTGAACCTTGACAGCGGCCCAGAGCCCGCCCTCATGTTCGATGACGTTGCCGGGGCGGATTTCATTGCCGTTGATCTTCATGGGATGCTCGAATTCGGGGACTGGCCAAATCTGGATAGGGGCTCGCCGGAGATGCGGCAGCCGGCGCTCTGATAACACCATGCGCCGGCATTGGACAGAGGCTTTCCATCGATTGCCCCGTGGCGGGTGCGGATCTTCCGGTCAGTCTGCCATGGGGAGGCTGTCGGCGGCCTGGTCCCATTTGGCGATCTGGTCGGCGACACGGGCGCGGATTTCGGGCGTGACTTCAGGTTCTATGGCGCTTCTCAGCGTCTCGTCTTCGTATCCGCCCTTTTCGGCCAAGGTCAGCCAGAGCAACGCGGCCCCGACGTCGCGGGCAACGCCCTGACCCAGAAAATAGAGGCGGGCCAGACGATCCTGTGCCAACGGTTCGCCGCGCATCGCGGCCTCGGTAAACCATTTGGCAGCCAGTGTGTCGTTGCGCTCCACGCCGGCGCCGTCGAGATAGGCGAAGGCCAGCGCGGTCTGGGCCTCCGGCAGGCCGCTTTCGGCGGCAATAGTGAAGCGTTTTGCCGCTTCGGCGGGGCTCTTGGACATGCCAATGCCATCCTGCAGCATCAGGCCGAGCTGGTAGCTGGCCTCAGGCTGGCCCTGATCGGCTGCCAGCCGGAAATAGCGCGCCGCCTCGTCCAGATTTTGCGGCTTGCCGCGGCCGGCGGCAAAGAGCGTCCCCAGATAGTATTGCGCGTCGGCATGGCCGGTTTTTGCGGCGCTTTCGAAGAGCGACGCTGCCATGCCGATGTCGCGCGGCCCGCCATGACCGGTTGTGTACATCATGCCGAGTTCGGTGGCAGCGCCGGTATGGCCCTGATCGGCCGCCTGCTGGAAGAACTTGCGCGCCGCCTCCGGGGTGGCGCCGTCGATGCGGCCATATTCCATCAGCATGCCGAGCGCGTATTGGGCGCTGGCGTCGCCGCGGTCGGCGGCCATGCCAAACCATTTGGCCGCTTCGTTCCGGTCGGATGCAACGCCCTCGCCGTTGTTGTAGATCGAGCCGAGCATCAGTTGCGCGGCGACATCGCCTTTTTCGGCAAGCGGCAGGGCAAGGAGCCGCGCTTCTTCGTAACGCTGCGCCCTGTAGGCGCCCATTGCCGGCGCCATTGCATCGGCGGCGGGTATTGCCTGCGCGGCGTGCGGGGAGGGCGAATTCTGCGCAGTTGCTTCGGGAACCGTGGCCAGCATCGGCGTCATACCCAAACTCAACGCAACGAGTAGATGCCTCATCGGGACTTGCTTTCCTCGGCCATAATTCGGTCGAACGCACGCACAGCGGCGGCCGGCCCTTCGGTATGGGCCCAGACGCCGGATGATACGGCCAGAAAATCCGCCCCGGCACGCACCAGCTCTGCGGCATTTTGAACCGTGATGCCGCCGATCGCCACGCAAGGCACGACGAAAGTTTCCGACCACCAGGTCAGAATCTCCGGTTCGGCCCTACTTATAGGCGTTTTTGTGACAGTTTCATGAAAGGCGCCAAACGCCACATAGTCCGCGCCGGCCTCGCCCGCCTCCATCGCCAGGTGGCGCGAGGCATGGCAGGTAACGCCGACGATGCGGTCGGCGCCGACGATTTTCCGGGCCTCGGCATAGCTCGCGTCCGTCTGGCCTACATGGACACCGTCGGCGCCAAGCTCCGCCGCAAGGTCGGGCCGGTCGTTGATGATGAAGGCGACGTCGTGCGCATGGGCGACCGGCATCAATGCTTCGGTTGCCCGGCGGATGTCGTCGGCGGCGGGTGGCGTCTCGTTTTCGCCCTTGAGGCGGAGTTGCAGGCTCGCAACATCGCCCGCGTTGAGCGCGGCCTTCAGCGTATCAGCGAAGGCGCGCGGCTCAAGGCGCGCTGGCGTGATGAGATAGAGGCGGCAGGCCGTTTCGGCGTTCAGGTCGGTCATGGGCCCGCCTTGTAGCGTGAAGCGGCGGTCCGCGCACGCTCCTTCATGGGCGCGTCTTGTTCAGGCCGCCTTTTCGAGCGCCGCTTTCCAGTCGCCGAGTGTGGCGAGGCCGTTCATTTTTGCGCGGTGCAGGAACGCCTTCTGGCCGGCCGGCACGTTTTGCGTCTCGCCGCTCCAGGCCTTCAGCGGTGCGGCCTGAAGCGCGCGGCCGTAGGAGAAGGACATTTTCCACGGGAAACCGCCTATCGCGTTCATCGCGTTGAGATGCGCGGTCGCGTCCTCATCCGACTGGCCGCCGGACAGGAAGACGATGCCGGGGATCGATGCCGGAACGGTGCGCTTGAAGCAGGCGATGGTCTTTTCCGCCACTTCCTCGGCGCTCGCCTGTTTGCCACATTTCTTGCCGGCAATCACCATGTTGGGCTTCAGTACCGTGCCCTCGAGGCGGACGCGATGGGCCGCGAGGCGGTCGAAGAGGATGCGCAGCGTCTCCTCGGTGACTTCGAAGCAGCGGTCGATGTCGTGGCCGCCATCCATCAGCACTTCGGGCTCGACGATCGGGACGATCTTCGCCTGCTGGCACAGTGCTGCGTAGCGGGCCAGCGCCTCGGCATTGGCTTCGAGGCAGGTGCGGGTCGGGATGCCGGCAGCGATGTCGATCACCGCGCGCCACTTCGCGAAGCGCGCGCCGAGGTCATAATACTCCGCCAGTCGCTTGCCGAGACCATCGAGACCTTCGGTGATCTTTTCGCCGGGGAAACCGGGCATGTCCGTGGCGCCGGTATCGACTTTGATGCCGGGGATCGAGCCGGCCTTCCTGATGAGATCGACCAGCGGCGTTCCGTCCTTGGCTTTCTGGCGGATCGTCTCGTCATAGAGGATCACGCCCGAAATGTATTTCTTCATCGCTTCTTCGGTGCGGAACAGCATTTCGCGATAGTCGCGGCGGCTGTCGGCCGTCGATTCGACGTTGATGCTGTCGAAGCGCTTCTTGATCGTGCCCGAGCTTTCGTCGGCGGCGAGAATGCCTTTGCCCGACGCCACCATGGCCTGTGCAATCGATTCAAGTGTCTCAGTCATGTCCTTAACCCTCTCGATCCAGTCCTGCCTTGCGGCTTATTTGTTCGCCAGCGCCGCAACGCCAGGCAGTTCCACGCCTTCCATCCATTCGAGGAAGGCGCCGCCCGCGGCGGATACATAGGTAAAATCCTCGGCCGCGCCCGCTTCGTTGAGCGCCGCCACTGTGTCGCCGCCGCCGGCGACCGACACAAGTTCGCCCTGTTTGCTGCGCATCGCGACGAGGCGCGCGGCCTCGACAGTGCCGCGGTCGAAAGGCGGAACCTCGAAGGCGCCGAGTGGCCCGTTCCAGACCACCGTCTTCGCCGTTTCGAAGCGGCCGGCCAGATGTTTCAGCGTATCGGGGCCAACATCAAGGATCATCATATCGTCCGGCACAGCATCCGCCGAAACCGTGTGCGCCGCGGCGCCGGCTTTAAACTCGGCGGCGACAACGACATCGGAGGGCAGCACGACATCGCATTTCGCGGCGCGCGCGCTTTCGAGGATTTCGCGGGCGGTTTCGAGCAGATCGGGTTCGCAGAGCGACTTGCCGATCTTCTTGCCCTGCGCGGCCAGGAAGGTGTTGGCCATGCCACCACCGATCACAAGGGCGTCAACCTTTTTGACGAGATTGGCAAGGAGCGCGATTTTCGTTGAGATTTTCGCGCCGCCGACGACGGCGACCACCGGGCGTTTCGGTGTGCCGAGCGCGGCCTCGAGCGCCGTCAGTTCCGCTTCCATCGCGCGGCCTGCGTAAGACGGCAGGAACCGGGTTATGCCCTCGGTCGAGCCGTGCGCGCGATGGGCGCTGGAAAAAGCGTCGTTGACGTAGATGTCACCGTTTTTTGCCAGCGCGGCGGCGAAGTCAGGATCGTTCTTCTCCTCGCCGGCATGAAAGCGTGTGTTTTCGAGTACCAGAATGCCACCCGGCGCGAGTGCCTCGATGGCACGCGCGGCGGCGTCGCCGATGCAATCTTCGCCGAAGGCAACATTGCCGCCGGCGAAGGCCGACAGTGCTTCGGCGACGGGCTTCAGCGAATATTTGGGGTCCGGCTTGCCCTTGGGGCGCCCGAAATGCGACAGCACGACGACCTTCGCGCCGCGCCCCGCCAGTTCGGTCAGTGTCGGCGCCACGCGTTCAAGCCGGGTGGCGTCACCCACTTTTCCGTCTTGCATCGGCACGTTGAGATCGGCGCGGACAAGCACGCGACGACCCTTGATGTCAGTCGTTGCAAAAAGATCGTCGAGCGTCTTGTGACCGGCCATCTGGGGTTCAGGCTCCGATCAGAGAAGCTTGCCCATCGCGACGGCGGTATCGCCCATGCGGTTGGAGAAGCCCCACTCGTTGTCGTACCAGCTCAACACCCGCACCAGCTTGCCGTCGATGACCTGCGTCTGGGTCAGGTCGAAGGTCGAGGAGGCCGGGTTGTGGTTGAAGTCGATCGACACATTGGGCTCGTTGGTCGTGGCCAGAATACCTTTGAGATGGCCTTTGGCAGCGGCGATAATCGCCGCATTGACTTCTTCCGCCGTCACCTTCTTTTTCGACGTGAAGACAAGGTCGATCACCGAGACGTTCGGGGTCGGGACGCGGATCGAGGTGCCGTCGAGCTTGCCTTTCAGTTCCGGCAGCACGAGGCCGACGGCCTTGGCGGCGCCCGTCGAGGTCGGGATCATCGAGACGGCGGCGGCGCGCGCCCGGCGCGGGTCCTTGTGCAGCGTATCGACCGTGTTCTGGTCGCCTGTATAGGCGTGGATGGTCGTCATGTAGCCTTGTTCGATGCCGCAGGACTTGTGCAGCACCTGCGCCACCGGTGCGAGGCAATTGGTCGTGCAGGAGGCGTTCGAAACGATCTTGTGCGACTTCTTGAGGTCCTTGTGATTGACGCCGTAAACCACGGTGAGGTCGGCATCTTCACCAGGCGCGGAAATCAGCACCTTTTTCGCGCCCGCCTTCAAATGCGCGGCGGCCTTGTCGCGTGCCGTGAAGAGGCCTGTGCATTCGAGCGCGATGTCGACGCCGAGTTCCTTCCACGGCAGCTTTGCCGGGTCGCGCTCGGCGATCACCTTGATCGGCCCGCGGCCCAGATCCATCGACGATTTCGTGGTCTTGATCTTGCCGGGGAAGGGGCCGTGAACGCTGTCGTATTTCAGCAGCAGCGCATTGGCGTCGACAGAGCCGAGATCGTTGATCGCGACAATCTCGATGTCCTTGCGGCCTGATTCCGCGATGGCGCGGAGCACCAGCCGCCCGATCCGCCCGAATCCGTTAATCGCAACGCGCACAGCCATTTTCTGTCTCCCGAAACGTGTGATTTCTTACGGCTTTTCCGCAAGTCTTGCCTTGGCCGCAGCAACGGCTGCCTCAGCGGTGATGTTGAAGTGCTTATAGAGATCGGGCGCTGGCGCCGAGGCGCCGAAACCTTCCATGCCGATGAAGTCGCCGTCGGCGCCGATATAACGGTCCCAGCCGTAACGGATGGCGGCCTCAATAGCGATTTTCACCGTCCCTTCTCCCAGCATTCCCTCGCGAAATTCCCGGGACTGACGTTCGAAGAGGTCGAGGCAGGGCATCGAAACGACACGGCTCGGAATGCCGTCCTTTTCGAGCATGGCTTGTGCTGCCATGGCGATTTCGATTTCAGATCCGGTTGCCAGCAGCGAAACCTTCGCCTTGGCCGAGGCCGGCGCGAGCTCGTAGGCGCCGCGCGCGCAGAGATTTTTGTCGGAATTTTCGAGTCGAACCGGCATCAGGTTCTGGCGCGTCAATGCGAGCACCGACGGTGTATCTTTCGCTTCGAGCGCCAGTTGCCAGCATTCGAGCGTCTCAACCGCGTCGGCCGGACGGAAGACCAGCAGGTTCGGCATGGCCCGCAGGCTTGCCAGATGCTCGACCGGCTGGTGCGTCGGGCCGTCTTCGCCGAGACCGATCGAATCGTGCGTCATCACATAGATGACGCGCTGGCCCATCAATGCCGACAGGCGAATGGCGGGACGGCAATAATCGGTGAAAACGAGAAAGGTGCCCGAATAGGGGATGAGGCCCTTGTGGAGCGCCATGCCGTTCATCGCGGCGGCCATGCCGTGTTCGCGAATGCCGTAATGGATGAAGGAGCCCGAGAAATCCTCGGCTGTCACAACCTTCTGTTCTTTCGAGCGCGTGTTGTTGGAGCCGGTGAGGTCGGCAGAACCGCCGATCGTTTCGGGCAGCACCGCGTTGATGACGTTCAGCACTTCCTCGGAGGATTTGCGTGTCGCCCATTTTGGCTTTTCGGCGACCAATTTCTCCTTGAAGGCCGAAATCGCCTTACCGAGCTCTGCCGGCAGATCGCCGGCGAGGCGCCGTTCAAAGTCAATGCGGGTTGGTGCGTCGAGCGCGGCGAGGCGTTCTTCCCATGCCTTGCGCGTTTTTACATTGCGCAGCCCGGCAATGCGCCAAGCATCGAGTGTCTCGCTGGGGATGACAAAGGGCTCCGCCGACCAGCCGAGTTCCTTGCGCGCCAGGGCAATCTCATCGGCGCCGAGCGGCGAGCCATGGGATGAGGACTTGCCCTGCTTGTTGGGTGAGCCGAAGCCGATCACCGTGCGGCATGCAATCAAGGTCGGGCGGTCGGATTTCTGCGCTTTCTCAATGGCGGAGGCAATCTCGTCGGGATTGTGGCCGTCGATACGGGTCGCATTCCAGCCGGCAGCGTCGAAACGCTTCAGGGCGTCGCCCGATTCCGAAAGGGAAAGCGCGCCGTCGATTGTAATACCGTTGTCGTCATAGAGGACGATCAGCTTCGACAGTTTGAGATGGCCGGCAAGGCTGATCGCTTCGTGGCTGATGCCTTCCATCAGGTCGCCGTCGGAGGCCAGCACGTAGGTGTAGTGGTCGACGATCTTGTCGCCAAAGCGTGCGGCCTGCAGGCGCTCGGCGAGCGCCATGCCAACGGCCGTCGAAATGCCCTGGCCGAGCGGGCCCGTCGTGGTTTCGACGCCCGCTGCGTGGCCGTATTCCGGGTGTCCGGCAGTGATGGAACCGAGCTGGCGGAAATTCCGAATTTGCTCGATGGTCATATCTTCATAGCCGAGCAGATAGTTCACGGCATAAAGCAGCATTGAGCCATGGCCGGCCGAAAGCACGAAACGGTCCCGGTCGGGCCACTCGGGCGCGCGCGGGTCGATCTTCAGGAAACGGGTGAAAAGGACCGTGGCGATGTCGGCGGTGCCCATGGGCATGCCGGGGTGTCCGCAGTTGGCCTGTTGCACCGCGTCCATCGCCAGGGCGCGAATGGCATTGGCGAGGGACTGATGGGAAGCTGCCGGTGTCTTTCCGGCTGAGGCTTCCGCCTTCCTGGCGAGGGCGGATTTTTCAGTTGGTGTCATTTGTCACTCTGTAGCCCAGGCGGGCCTGAGCGGGCATGGA
>JAUXOE010000266.1 GCA_030682415.1 Parvibaculum sp. | reverse complement strand
CCGGACGCATGTCGACCTTGTCGGCCGCACCGATCTCTATGTCTATGGCGGCGGCATCTACAGCCAGTATGGCGATCACGGCACGCATGTGGCCGGCATCGCGGCGGCGGCCGCCAACAATCTCGGCATTGTCGGCGTGGCGCCCGGCGCGCGTATCTATGGCTATGGCGTTTTCGATGATTACAACTGGGTCGCACACGACCATGGCCGGGCGGCGCTGAACAGCGTTCGCTCGCTGAACCTGTCGGGCGCCAATATCCGGGCCGTCAACATGAGCTACGGCCCGACGGCCCGCGGCGATGTTTTCATTCCCGGCGAGCTGGCGCTGTTTGCCGGCTACAGGAACGACTTCGTTCTGGTGCGTGCGGCCGGCAATGACGGCGTCAACGCGATTTACGAGCCATACACGGGTACGGCCAGCAGCGACCTTGCACATCTGCTGATCGTCGGCGCGGTCGATGCCAACAACAAGATCGCCAACTATTCCAACAAGGCCGGCAACGCCTGCATCGCCGCAACAAAAAAATGCACGGCCGGCGAGAAGATATCGAATTTCTTCATCGTCGCTCCCGGCAGCAATATTCTCTCCGACTATCCGGGCCAGATGCTGGCCTGGATGTCGGGCACCTCGATGGCGGCACCCCATGTCACCGGCGCCGTGGCGCTGATCGCCGAGGACGGCCTCAACAAGAACACGCCGCTGACGCCGGCACAGATCGCCTCGATCATCAAGAATTCGGCAACCGATCTCGGCAAGAAGGGCGTCGACGCCGTTTATGGCTGGGGCCTGCTCAACGTGCCGGCGGCGCTGGCGCCGGTCGGCGGTGTGACGGTAGAGACGGGCAAGAAAGTGAAAGCGCCGAAGAAGGCCGCGAAGCCGAAGGCACCGCCGAAATTCGGCAGGGGCCGTTTCTCGCATGGCGGCACCGGCGACCCGGCGCTGCTGAAGGGCATGGTCGTGTTCGATGCTTACGGGCGCCCCTTCGAAGCCGATGCGGGGAGCTTTGCCGGAACCGCGCCGCGTTCGCTGTCGCAGCGCGGTCTGTCGATGCTCGGTCTCGTGTCGCGGCAGGAGACGATGAATTTCGACGATGCCGACCGGGCGGTGCTGGCCTGGACCGCAACCGGCCTCGATGGCCAACCGACATCCGCCATACGCATGGTCACGGATGGATATGAGCTGAGCATCGGGCTTGGCGCCCCGGAAATCTTCCTGGCGGACATGCCGTCGGCCAATCGCGCGGCGGCGCCGCAGCGCTTCTCGCAGGTGATGTTCTCCTCGCTCGGCGAGGCCGGCGCGCTGTTCGACAACGCCATGTCGGTGAGTTTCCGGGCGCCGATTTCCGACCGCCTGGACGGTACACTCTTCAGCATGACGGCAACCGCGCCGGCGGAAGACATCTATGCGCCAGTGCTTTTCGAGAACAGCGGCAAGACCGACGGCGACAGCCGCTTTGCCGCGCTCGGCCTTTCATATCGCATCGCCGATGGCTGGTCGCTCGGCGCCTCCTATGCGGTGCTGCATGAGCGCGGCAGCGTCGCCGGCATTGAATCGGGCGGCGCCTTCTCGCTCGGCACAGAGGCGCTGACGCAATTCCAGGGCCTGAATATTTCCGGTGACATCAACGAGAATTATTCGGTCGGCGCCTTCTACACGCGCGCCAGCATCGACAGCTTCGGCACTGCGGGTTCGCTGTTCGATGCCGCCGATGGCTGGACGGCCGATCATTTCGGCGCGACCTTTGCGGCGAAAAACGTTCTCCATGAGAACAGCCTGCTGCGCTTCTCGCTGGTGAAGCCGCTTCAGATCACCAGCGGCGCGGTTTCGGCGCGGGTGCCGGTCGGGCGCGAGCTCGACGGCACGGTCAATTACGTGCAGCGCCGATCCGCTTTCGACGGCAATGCGCTGCCGGTCGAGGCGCGGCTCGAATATATCGCCGAAACCGGCGCCGGCATGTTCGGTCTGGCGCTCGACCTCGTCGACACCGATCTGCGCGGCGGCGGCGAAAAAGGCCTGGCGCTGGGCGCCGGGTTTGCCTTCGCGTTCTAGAGTCATTTAGTGTTTCGTGGAAACACTGAAAGACTCCAGGTTGTTGTTTGGTCGCGCTTCTTTTCGGAAAACCGGATTCCACTTTTCCGAGAAGCGCTCCAGGATGCGTTGACGGCCTTTTGCTGCTTCCTCGCCTCCACCGCGCGCTGTACGCTCGACGACTTGCGCGCCGTCGCGCGCCGCCGCCTGCTTCCGACACGGGTGACGCAGGCCGCGCAGGTTTTCGCTGTTGCGCCGTATCCCGGGCTATGCGGTCGGCGTCGGCGCGGCCGGAGCATGTGCGGGTGGGGTGACTACTGCCGCTTGCCTGCCTGCGAAGCGTAGCGCACGGCTTCGTCGGCGGCGCGGAAAAGCGCTTTCGCCTTGTTGACGCTTTCCTCGTACTCGCCTTGCGGACTGGAGTCGGCGACGACGCCGCCGCCGGCCTGCACATACATCTTGCCGTCCTTGACGATGGCG
>JAUXOE010000262.1 GCA_030682415.1 Parvibaculum sp. | reverse complement strand
CATCTGCTGCTGCCGGGCCGCCGCCTCTGCGGCGAGTTGAAGGTGGCCGATATCGGCATCCCCGCCGACGTGCTCGACGAGATCGCGCCGCAAACCTTCATCGACCATCCGCCGCTCTGGGCGGCCGCCTTTCCGCAGCCGAAGATCGACGGCCACAAATACACGCGCGGCCATGCCGTCGTCGTCTCGGGCGGCGCGGCGCATACCGGCGCGGCGCGTCTGGCCGCGCGCGGCGCGCTGCGGGCAGGGGCGGGCCTCGTCACGGTCGCGACGCCGCCTTCGGCGCTGCTCGTCAACGCCGCCCATCTGACGGCGATCATGCTGGCGCCCTTCGACGGCGCCGACGGCCTGACGCAAATCCTCGAAGACAAGCGCAAGAACGCATTGCTGATCGGCCCCGGTGCCGGTATCGGCGCGGAAACGCGCGAAAACGTCCTGGCGGCCCTCCTGTCCGGCGCCGCGATGGTGCTTGACGCCGATGCGCTGACATCCTTTGCCGAAATTCCGCGCGACCTCTTTGTCGCCATCAAAGGCTACTTCGCCGGCCCGGTCGTGCTGACGCCGCATGAAGGCGAATTCGTGCGTCTCTTTCCGGCGCTGGCCGCGTCCGGCGAGAGCAAACTCGTCCGTGCACGGCGCGCCGCCGCCGAAGCCGGCGCCGTCATCGTGCTGAAAGGCGCCGACACCGTCATCGCCGCGCCGGACGGCCGCGCCGCCATCAACATCAATGCCGGTCCCGAACTCGCCACTGCCGGTTCCGGCGACGTGCTGGGCGGCATCGTGCTCGGGCTTCTGGCACAGGGCATGCCGCCATTCGAAGCCGCCGCCGCCGGCGTCTGGCTGCATGGCGAAGCCGGCGCTGCCTTCGGTCCGGGCCTGATCGCCGAAGACATCCCCGAAATGCTCCCCGCCATTCTGCGCGATCTGCCGTCCCAGCTCGGCTGAGATGTCGCGCGTGGCGGCAAAACCGGGGACAAGTTTATTTTATCCCCGCCCCTTATCCCCGCCGCCGGAGCCTTTGTGACAGTTCCGTGACAGTTTCGTGACAGAGGGGGTGTTTTCGGCTGTCGCCGCTGTGCTCTTTTGCTGGCAATCGCCCGAACCCCTTGATATAGAGAGCGCCAAATTGGGGAGCGGCTGGCTCTTGTCGGGCCTCGTCGTCGGCCCATGGCGGGCGTGGCGGAATTGGTAGACGCGCTGGATTTAGGTTCCAGTGCCGCAAGGTGTGGGGGTTCGAGTCCCTCCGCCCGCACCAGACCGAAACCCCTTTAAATACAATGGATTGTAAGATGCAGGTCACGGTCACCAACGCGGACGGTCTGAAGCGCGAATTGAAGATTCAGGTTCCGGCGCAAGATCTCGAAGCCCGCCTCGGCGTCAAGCTCGAGGAAATGAAAAACCAGGTTCGCCTCAAGGGCTTCCGTCCCGGCAAAGTGCCGGTCAGCCATTTGCGCAAGACATTCGGCAAGCAGGTCATGGGTGAAATCATCCAGGAGACCGTCGGCGAGTCGAGCCAGAAAGCGCTGGCGGACGAAGCACTTAGGCCTGCCTTCCAGCCGTCGATCGATCTCGAGGGCGAGATCCAGGAAGTGATGGACGGCAAGGCCGACCTCACATTCAAGATGAGCTTCGAGGTCGTGCCGGCCTTCGAACTGGCAGACTTTTCAAAGGTTTCCGTCGAACGCCTCGTTGCCGAGGTGAAGGACGCCGACATCGACGAAGCGCTGAAGCGCCTCGCCGAAAACCAGAAGAATTTCGAACCCCGCGCCGAAGGCGCTGCGGCCGAAAATGGCGATCTGCTGACCGTCGACTTCGTCGGCAAGATCGACGGCGTCGCCTTCGACGGCGGCTCGGCCGAAGACGCCAATCTCGAACTGGGCTCCGCCCGCTTCATTCCGGGCTTCGAGGAACAGCTTGTCGGTGCCAAGGCTGGCGAAGAAAAGACCGTCAACGTGACGTTTCCGGCCGAATATGGCGCCGAACACCTGGCCGGCAAGGACGCCGTCTTCGAGGTGAAGGTGAAGGAAGTGAAAGCGCCGGCCGAGGTCACGGTCGACGACGAACTCGCCAAGCGTTTCGGCTTCGACACCCTCGACAAGCTGCGCGAGGCACTCGCCGAGCAGATCAAGTCCGACTACACCCGCATGTCGCGCTCCCACATGAAGCGCGCCATGCTCGACAAGCTCGACGAGCTGCATGACTTCGAGCTGCCGCCGACGATGGTCGAGCAGGAATTCGAGCAGATTTGGCAGCAGTTCGAGCATGAGCTCAGCCACCAGAAAAAGACGGCCGCCGACCTCGATGAACCCGAGGAAGACGTGAAGGCCGAATATCGCAAGATCGCGGCGCGGCGCGTCCGCCTCGGCCTGCTACTGGCCGAAGTCGGCGAGAAGAACAGCATCTCCGTCACCGAGCAGGAGCTGAACCAGGCGCTCGCCGAGCGCGCCCGCCAGTTTCCGGGTCAGGAGCGTCAGCTCTATCAGTACTACCAGCAGAACCCGCAGGCGGTGCAGGAACTGCGCGCGCCGATCTTCGAGGACAAGGTCATCGACTTCATTGCCGAGCTGGCCGACGTTCAGGACAAGACCGTCAGCCGCGACGAGCTCTTTGCCGATCCCGATGCGGAGGAGCACGAGCACGTCCACGACGAGAACTGCGACCACGACCATGATCACGATCATGGCGAGGCGAAGCCGGCAAAGAAGGCCGCCGCCAAAAAGCCCGCCGCGAAAAAGGCGCCCGCCAAGAAGAAGAAAGAAGATTGAGCGGCGCATCGCACTGAACGCAGAAAGGCCCGGACGATCGTCCGGGCCTTTTTCTTTCCAACGGCGGCTATCGCCTGTCGGCCGCAAGCTGATTTAGATCGTGGAGGGCGGCAGAATATTCGACGAAGTAGCGCGGGCATACCTCTGCCGCCTTCTCGATCGCGATCTTGCCTTGACGCTGACCTTGCGCGAGTTGCTCTGCTCCCAGGTAATAGTAGGCCTCGCAGAGTTGTTCTTTCTCCGTAGAAGGTGTGGTGTCGGCAGCTCTATTGAAAAGTGTTTCTTGGTCGATCTTGCCGATAAAGAAATCGACGATGGGTCTGGGCCATGCCTCAAAAAAATTCTTTGCATAACCATGAAGGATCGGTTGGCTTGGACGGCTGGTTTTTGTGTTGACGATGTGAAGCCACAACACCGGATACATGTATGATGGATCAAGCGACAGTGATTGCTCGAGATCTCTTATCGCGGCACCATTTCGGCCGAGATAATGGTTGGCCCTGCCGCGGCCGTAATAGGCTCTGGTGCTCAGCGGCTTAAGGTCGATCGCCTTGTCGAAGTCCTTTACAGCATCCTCGAAGGTTCCCGATCCGAGGTGAGATATACCGCGAGATTCATAGGCGTCAGCCTCACGCGGCTTAAGTCTTATTGCTTCGGAAAATTCCTTTTGCGCTTCCTTGTAAGCGCCCGCATTGTCGAGGAATATACCGCGAGAGACACGACCGTCATAATCGTAGAGCCCGTCCATGGGGAGGGCGAGAATGTCGGAAATCGCTTCAGGCAGAAGGGCTTGTTCGGCATAGGCTTGGGCCCGCATGGGAAGTATCCAGCCGCGAAAGTCGGGAAAGCGGTCGACAGCCATGGAGTAATCCTCAACCGCCGCTGGGTAGTTCAGGAGCTTTTCATGGAGCCGTCCGCGATAGGCGAGCGCGTGACCGTCCGACGGGCTGAGCGAAATGAATTGCGACAGGTCTGAGATTGCTCCCTGGTAATCCCCCTTGGCTTCCTTCGCAAAACCCCGAAATCGGTAGGCGGTCGGGTCGGGTTTGATATCTACTGCGGCGGTCAGGTCGGCAATCGCTTGGTCATAATCCTCTCGCTTGTAGTGCAACAGACCGCGGAGTGTATACGCTTGGGCTCGGTAGCGAGGCAGCAGGAAAGGTGAGGTGGCCGCCGACGTGGAGAGTTCGATGGTCTGCTCGACATCGCCCGCGTGGTAAGCCCTGCGCGCTTCGGCAAGGTCGCTAGCATGGATCACGTAGATTCCGTACCCGCCGGCCAGCGCGAGTAGCGCGAACACGGTGCCGCCGGCAATGATGAGTCCTTTTTGGGTCGCACGCATCAAGGTTCCCCGGTCGTCGGTGCCTTCCCGAATTATGGCTGAAAAAAGGCGCACTCGCGTTAGGATTTCGTTAGCAAAAAACTTTGCCGACAGCCCAAATACTTGTTGCACAGACTCATCGATACCTATATCTCCGCGCATCACAAGACGCACACGCACGTGCCGCTGGCCCTTGGCAGGTTTATGCAACGACGGAAGCGTCCTTTTTGGATCACGCCGGTCTGAGTACCGGATCTGAAAAAGGGTGTTGACGATGTTCGCCTCCGAGCAGGGCCGCCGTGCCCGTTCGCGCTCCTCTTCGAAAGCAATCGCAAAGTCCGCACCGTCGTCAAAGACGGTCAAGGGCCGCAAGGCGCCTCTGCGCCTTGTGCCGCAGGCGGCCGAGCTGCCGCTGGAGCGCGGTGGACTGCCGCCAAAGATCGCGCGCTACATCGCGACGGCCGAGTTGCCTTCGCCTTGTCTGATCGTCGATGTCGACATCGTCGCTCACAACTTCGAGGAGCTGGCGCGCTCGCTTCCCGAAGCGCGTATTTTCTATGCCGTGAAGGCCAACCCGGCCGATGAAATCGTGGCGCGCCTCGCGCGGCTCGGTTCGGCCTTCGATACGGCCAGCATGGGCGAGATCGATCTCTGCCTCGCGCATGGCGTCTCGCCGGACCGTCTCTCCTTCGGCAACACGATCAAGAAGGAACGCGACATCGCGGAAGCCTATCGAAAGGGCGTCCGCATGTTCGCCTTCGATAGCCAGCCGGAGCTCGAAAAGATCGCCCGCGTCGCGCCGGGTTCGAAGGTTTACTGCCGCGTGCTGATGGAATGCGAAGGGGCTGAATGGCCGCTGTCGCGCAAGTTCGGCTGCGAGCCTGAAATGGCCGTTGACCTTCTGGCGGCCGCAAAGGCGCTCGGCCTCGATGCCTACGGCATCTCCTTCCATGTTGGCTCGCAACAGACCGACCTCACGCAATACGACAAGGCGCTTGAGCTTTCGGTCTCGCTTTTCCGCGCGCTCGAGGCGCGCGGCGTGACGCTGCGCATGGTCAATATGGGCGGCGGCTTCCCGTCGCGCTACCGCACCGACGTGCCCTCGATCCCGGCTTATGGCGCCGCAATCCACGAGGCTCTGGTGCGTCACTTCGGCGACAACATGCCGGAAGTGATCGTCGAGCCCGGCCGCGGCGTTGTCGGCGATGCCGGCGTCATCCAGGCCGAAGTCGTGCTCGTGTCGCAGAAGGGTGGCGACGACGATCGACGATGGGTCTATCTCGATGCCGGCAAGTTCCATGGTCTGGCCGAAACCATGGATGAGGCGATCAAGTATCGCCTGTTGACCTCGCGCGATGGTGGCGAGACCTCGCCTGTCGTGCTGGCCGGCCCGACCTGCGACAGCGCCGATATTCTCTATGAGAAGACGGACTATCGCCTTCCGTCGGCGCTCGCTGCCGGAGACAAGGTCTGGATACTGGCTACCGGTGCCTACACGACGACCTATTCGGCCGTCGGCTTCAACGGCTTCCCGCCGCTTGCCAGCGTCTGCATCTGAACGGTCGATCGCGCTCACCCCACAGAAAATTGCGAAGCCGCGTTCGCGCGGCATGCCGGCGGTGCATCCGGAACGGACAGACCGATGAAAATTGTTGTCGAGAAAGACATCCACAAAGCCGCCGTCGAGCGTTTGGTCGCCGATGCTTTCGGTCCGGAGCGCTTTGCCAAGGCCGTCTACCGACTGCGCGACGGCGTTGCGCATGATGCGTCCCTCGCGCTGGTCGCCGTCGACCGAGGCGTGGTCGTCGGCACGCTGCGCTTCTGGCCGGTCGACATTGCCGGCGCGACGCCGGCCTTGTTGCTCGGACCGTTGGTGGCGGCCCCCGCCCGGCAGGGCGAAGGGATCGGTAGCCGGCTGATGCGGGCCGGGCTTGCCCGCGCCGCCGCGCAGGGACACCGCATCGTCGTCCTGGTCGGCGATGAGCCCTATTATCGCCGGTTCGGCTTCGCACGCGCGCTGGCGCGGCGGCTCGACCTGCCCGGGCGGGTCGATCCCGCCCGCTTTCTGGCCCGCGAACTGGTGGCCGGCTCATTGGCGGGTGTCTCGGGCCTGATTGGAAGGCCCGGCGATATTGAACCGCAGAAGGTCGCTCGGACGCTGCGGTAAATGTCCCCTATGTCACAGGGGGCGAAATCAGTCGTGACTGACCTTATATTGGTCTTGCGCTAGAGTTCGGAACCGTCCATTTACCGAATCAGGTTATCCCGGTTCCGTGCGGTTTCGGCCGGCGCAGCTGCGCTGCCGCCCGCATGTCGCAGAAAACAGGCCGACGCTCAGGAGACAGAATGAAAGACCCCATCGAAACCTATATGAACCTCGTGCCGATGGTGGTCGAGCAGACCAATCGCGGTGAGCGCGCCTATGACATTTTTTCGCGCCTGCTGAAAGAGCACATCATTTTCGTTGCCGGCCCGGTGGAAGACGGCATGGCGATGCTGGTGACAGCGCAGCTTCTTTTCCTTGAGGCCGAAAACCCCAAAAAAGAAATTTCGATGTACATCAATTCGCCAGGCGGCATCGTGACGTCGGGTCTGGCGATCTACGACACGATGCAGCACGTCCGCTCCCCGATCTCGACGGTGTGCATGGGACAGGCGGCGTCGATGGGGTCTCTCTTGCTGGCGGCCGGCGAAAAGGGCATGCGCTTCGCGCTTCCCAACGCGCGCATCATGGTCCACCAGCCGTCCGGGGGGTTCCAGGGTCAGGCGACCGACATCGAAATCCATGCCCGTGAGACGATCGCGATTCGCGAACGCCTGAACAACATCTATGTGAAACACACCGGGCAAAGCCTCAAGGCGGTTGAGGACGCGCTCGAACGCGACAATTTCATGAGCCCGGAACGTGCGCTGGAATTCGGCATTATCGACCATGTCGGTGTGGTGCGCGCATCGCCGGACGACGCCAAAAAGGCCTGAAACACAGGCTTTACACGCCATAGGGCCGTATTGGTGCCAGCGCTGTCTCTGCTGGCTTCTTTGGCAAATACATGAGAATCAGGCCCTTCCGAAGCCGCCGCACCGCGACGGAAACCTCGTTCGGCGCCGTTATGGAGGGTAATGAAATGTTGATCCCTCTGCGAATAACATGCTCGTATGTCTCTGGAATGACCGCCAAAGCATCCGAATTCCGCGCAGTGACGTATCAGAGATTCGGGTGCTTGATCGTGCAGCGCAAGGCAGGCACGGTTGGTACAGGTAGCAGAAGAAGCCCGATCCGGCTTGCGGGTTACTCGGGTTACTAAGGAGTTTTTATGAGCAAGGTGAGCGGCGGCGACTCCAAGAACACGCTCTACTGTTCCTTTTGCGGCAAGAGCCAGCACGAGGTCAGGAAGCTGATTGCGGGACCGACCGTCTTTATCTGCGACGAATGCGTCGAACTCTGCATGGACATCATTCGCGAGGAGAACAAGAGCTCGCTGGTGAAGTCGCGTGATGGTGTTCCCTCGCCGCAGGAAATTTGCGCGGTGCTGGACGACTATGTGATCGGCCAACAGCACGCCAAACGGGTTCTCTCGGTCGCGGTTCACAACCACTACAAGCGCCTCAATCACGCCGCCAAGAACAACGACGTCGAGCTGGCAAAATCGAACATCCTGCTGATCGGTCCGACCGGCTGCGGCAAGACGCTGCTCGCACAGACGCTTGCCCGTATCCTCGATGTGCCGTTCACGATGGCGGATGCAACGACGCTGACCGAAGCCGGCTATGTCGGCGAGGATGTTGAGAACATCATCCTGAAGCTGCTTCAGTCTGCCGATTACAATGTCGAGCGCGCACAGCGTGGCATTGTCTATATCGACGAAGTCGACAAGATCAGCCGTAAATCCGACAACCCGTCGATCACACGCGATGTTTCGGGCGAAGGTGTGCAGCAGGCCCTTTTGAAGATCATGGAAGGCACCGTCGCCTCCGTGCCGCCGCAGGGCGGGCGCAAGCATCCACAGCAGGAGTTTCTCCAGGTCGACACGACGAACATCCTGTTCATCTGTGGCGGCGCCTTTGCGGGCCTTGAAAAGATCATCGGCCAGCGCGGCAAGGGTGCGGGAATCGGCTTCAGCGCCAAGGTGCAGTCGGTCGAAGATCGCCGTACAGGCGAAATCCTCAAGGATCTGGAGCCCGAGGATCTGTTGAAGTTCGGTCTCATCCCGGAATTCGTCGGTCGTATGCCGGTTCTGGCGACGCTGGAGGATCTTGACGAAGAGGCGCTTGTCACCATCCTGACCCAGCCGAAGAATGCACTGGTCAAGCAATACGAGCGGCTGTTCGAGATGGAGAATGTGCGTCTGTCTTTCTCAGAGGAGGCGCTCCGCTCGATCGCGCGCAAGGCGATCGATCGCAAGACAGGTGCCCGCGGGCTCCGCTCCATTCTTGAGTCGATCCTGCTCGACACCATGTTCGAACTGCCGACGCTCGACGGTGTTGAAGAGGTTGTCATCAGCGGCGAGGTGGTTGAGGGCAAGGCACGTCCTCTCTACATCTATGCCGAACGCCAGGGCGACGTCGGCACGAGTGCCTGAACGGACCTGAAAACCGGCATTTTGCGACAATTGGCAGGTGGCCTTGAAAGCGTGGTCTTTCGAGGCCATTTTCCTTTTAACCCTTGGCCCCGGCTGCATCGCTGCCCGGCGGCCAGAATCGTCCGAAATCCGGGCGGCGCCCGCGAATCCCGCTATTCTGGGCAGGCAGGCTTCCGTCAGCATTCGTTCAGGATCGGATGCTAGGCTGGAGCTTCGCTGCGGGCGGCAGTCGAGTCAGGTTTAAAGGCAGGTAGTTGATATGACCGAGAAAGACGAGCGCAATCAGGATACGGCTGGCGGCAGGCTTGTGTTGCCGGTGCTGCCGCTGCGCGACATCGTGGTTTTCCCTCACATGATCGTGCCGCTGTTTGTCGGCCGCGAGAAGTCGGTGCGTGCGCTTGAAAATGTCATGCAGGACGACAAGCAAATTTTGCTCGTCGCGCAGAAGAACGCCGCGGACGACAATCCGAATACCGACGATATTTATGAAATTGGCGCCATTGGCACGGTTCTGCAGCTTCTGAAGCTGCCGGACAACACGGTCAAGGTACTGGTTGAAGGTGTGCGTCGTGCGCGCGTGAAGCGCTACATAGACAATCCGGAATTCTTTGAAGCCGAGGTTGAGACAATCGACGAAACCGATGCGGATGGCGATCAGATTGAAGGCTTGACGCGTTCGGTGGTCTCGCAGTTCGAAGGCTATGTGAAGCTCAACAAAAAGGTGCCGCCGGAGGTTCTCGGTTCGATTGGACAGATCGAGGATCCGGCGAAGCTGGCCGATACGGTTGCGAGCCACATCAATATCAAGATTCCGGAGAAACAGGAACTTCTCGAGATGTCGTCGGTTGCCGGACGGCTGGAGCGTGTCTATTCGCTGATGGAAGGCGAGATTGGCGTGCTGCAGGTCGAAAAGCGTATCCGCAGCCGCGTCAAGCGGCAGATGGAGAAGACGCAGCGCGAGTACTATCTGAACGAGCAGATGAAGGCCATTCAGAAAGAACTTGGCGACGGCGACGATGGGCGCGAGGAAATTCGTGAACTCGAAGAGCGGATTCAGAAGGTCAAGCTCTCCAAGGAAGCCCGTGAAAAGGCGGTTGCCGAGCTGAAGAAGCTCAAGCAGATGAGCCCCATGTCGGCGGAAGCGACTGTTGTGCGCAACTATCTGGATTGGTTGCTTTCCGTGCCGTGGAAGCAGCGGAGCCGCGTCAAGAAGGACCTGGCGAATGCGCAGGAAATTCTCGATGCCGATCACTATGGCCTCGACAAGGTCAAGGAGCGCATCGTCGAATACCTGGCGGTCCAGAACCGTGCCAACAAGTTGAAGGGACCGATCCTGTGTCTCGTCGGACCGCCCGGTGTTGGCAAAACATCGCTTGGCAAGTCGATCGCGCGTGCGACCGGCCGCGATTTCGTACGTATGTCGCTTGGCGGCGTACGCGATGAGGCCGAAATTCGTGGTCATCGCCGCACCTATATCGGCTCAATGCCCGGCAAGGTCATCCAGTCGATGAAGAAGGTGAAACACACCAATCCGCTCTTCTTGCTCGACGAGATCGACAAGATGGGTGCGGACTTCCGTGGCGATCCGTCATCGGCATTGCTCGAGGTTCTCGATCCGGAGCAGAACAGCTCTTTCGCCGATCATTATCTGGAGGTCGACTACGATCTCTCCGATGTCATGTTCGTGACGACAGCCAATACGCTCAACATCCCCGAGCCGTTGATGGACCGGATGGAGATCATTCGCATTGCCGGCTATACTGAAGATGAGAAGGTCGAGATCGCGCGGCGCCATCTGATCCAGAAGGCAATCGACGGTCATGGCTTGAGAAAGGGCGAGTGGTCGATCGACGACGAGGCGGTGCGGCAACTGATCCGCGTCTACACACGCGAGGCTGGCGTCCGCAACCTTGAGCGCGAGCTGAACAATCTGGCGCGCAAGGCGGTGAAGCGGATCCTGACCGATTCGGAAACGAAGACGATCAAGCTGACAATGGAGAACATCGCCGACTATGCCGGCGTAGCGAAATATCGCTTTGGTGAAGCCGAGGGCGAGGATCAGGTCGGCATCGTGACCGGTCTGGCATGGACCGAAGTCGGCGGCGAACTACTGACCATCGAGGGCGTCATGATGCCGGGCAAAGGCCGCATGACGGTTACCGGCAATCTGCGCGATGTGATGAAAGAGTCGATTTCGGCGGCGAGTTCCTATGTCCGCTCGCGCGCGACTCGCTTTGGCATCGAGCCGCCGCTCTTCGACCGTCGCGACATCCACGTCCATGTGCCGGAAGGCGCCACACCCAAGGACGGTCCGTCGGCCGGTGTCGCCATGACGGCGGCTATCGTCTCCGTCATGACCGGTATTCCCGTTCGCAAGGATGTGGCTATGACCGGCGAGATGACGCTCAGGGGCCGGGTGCTGCCCATCGGTGGCCTCAAGGAGAAACTCCTTGCCGCACTTCGGGGCGGTATCAAGAAAGTGCTGATTCCGCAGGACAATGCCAAGGATCTGGCGGAGATTCCGGACAATGTGAAGAACAGTCTGGAAATCGTGCCGGTCAACACGATCGACGAGGCGCTGAAACACGCGCTGACTCGGGTGCCCGAGCCGATCGAGTGGGACGAGGATGCCTGGCTGGCCGAGCAGGCCGCCGCCGGGCGCAATCGGCCCGACACGACCGGGCCGATTATGGCGCATTAGCGGCTCTGGGTAGCCGTTTGGCCATCGGAAGAAGCAAAACGGGAGCCTGAGGGCTCCCGTTTCTGCTTTGAGGGTCACAAATTTTCCGCAGAAATCCTTTGTTTTTACTTTGACCCCCTTCTCGGCAGGCGAGTAGACTCTTAACTGCTTGAGGGAATCCCGATTCCCCGCCATCGCATCAGAAGGGGCCCGACGTGAACAAGAACGATCTCATTGCAGAAGTGGCGGACCGGACCGGCCTATCCAAGGCCGATGCGACCAAAGCCGTCGACTATGTGTTCGACATCATCACGGACTCGCTGAAAAAGGGCGAAGAGGTCCGGCTGGTTGGCTTCGGCACGTTCAATGTGTCGAACCGGGCGGCCACTGAGGGCCGAAACCCGCGTACCGGCGAGACGATCCAGATCCCGGCGTCGAAGCAGCCGAAGTTCAAGGCCGGCAAGGGTCTCAAGGACGCTGTAAACAGCTAGCCGGGAGAAACGGTGAATTTGAGGGCCGGCCGCATTGGAAAGCGTGCCGGCCTTTTTCATTGGCCGTTGTTTTGCCCGCTGGTGGTTCGGTCGGTTGTCATGGTGCCGTCGGCGGTTGCGGGTCCCTCCTCGGCGGCGCGCGGGTCGAGTTCGGTCGGCAGTGGATGAGCCTGCGGGAAGGGGACGGCGACGAAATCGGCCCGTTGCTCGTCGGGGAGTGCTGGCGTCGAGATTATCCGGTAAATTGTGTAGCCGGCGAACAAGAGATGAACCAGCGCCGGGAACACGAAAATCGACGAAATTCCGAAACTGCCGACACCCAGAGATGCCGCCGTAGGACCAACGATGGCACCCACTGAATAGACGACCAGCAGCCCGCCCGAAATCGAGACAAAGCTTTCGCTTTGGCCGTGATCGTTCATATGTGCCACGCAGACTGAATAGAGCGTCAGTGCGAAGACACCGAAGAGAACGCCAGTCAGCAACATTGCGACCGCGCTTCCGCTGACGCCTGCAAAAACCAGTGCAACCTCACCCAACGCCGAACCAAGGCAAAGCGCGACGATGACGCGCCGCCGGTCCATGCGGTCCGAGATGCGTCCGATGGGCCATTGTGCGATTGCGCCACCGGCGATCGCCGCAAGCATGAAGGCTGCAATTCCGCCTTCGCCGAGCCCGCTTTCCATCGCAAAGAGCGGTGCAAGGGTCCAGAACGGCGCATTGGTCAGGCCGACCACAAAGGATCCGACCAGTCCGACGGGCGAGAGAGCGTAGAGGTTCCAGATATTGATCTGCGTGCTCTGTATCGGCATCGGCTGAACGGAGGTCGTCATCGCCACAGGGACAAGCGCCAGCGATGTCAGGATCGAACAGATGGCAAATAGGACGAAACCAGTTGAATCGGCAGCATTGAGCATCAATTGGCCGCCGGCGAGCGCCGTCAGGTTGACCGCGAGGTAGACGGCGAAAATTCGTCCTCTGGTGTCGTTGGTGGACTGCTCGTTGAGCCAGCTCTCGATGACCATATAGAGGCCGGCGAAGCAGAAGCCGGTCAAGACGCGCATCAGCGCCCATGTTGCGGCATCGGACGACATCGCATGAACGAGCGGCGCGGCGGCGGCCAGACCGCAGAATGTCGCGAAGCTGCGGATATGCCCGGCCCGGCGCACAATGTGTGGCGTTGCGAAGCAACCCGCGAGAAAGCCGGCAAAATAGAAACTGCCAATGACACCGACGGTGATGGTCGCGAAGCCTTCATAACCCGCACGAATCGGGATTAGCGTGCCGAGAAGGCCGTTGCCGACCAGCAGGATGGCCGTGGCCATCAGCAGCGAAAGGACGGGGGCTAGGGTACGAGTCAACGGGGCACCCGGTCTGTCGATGAGCCGAAGGGCGATGGCCCAAGATCGGGTGTTTGGGGTGCCATTGCAATGGCCCGATTGCATTGCCGGCAGGCATTCGATAGGAGTTGCGGCGTTGCCTGGGCACGCCCCGGCGGGGGCGGTTAGCTCAGTTGGTAGAGCATCTCGTTTACACCGAGAGGGTCGGCGGTTCGAGCCCGTCACCGCCCACCAGGCAAGTATGTACGCATGCGCCGCAGCAACGGCCGATGCGCCTTGACAGGGAAGGGGCCTTGGCTTACGAACCGCCCACCTTTCAGGCGGTCTTGCTGGCCGCGTTGGGGGTGTAGCTCAGTTGGTTAGAGCGCCGGCCTGTCACGCCGGAGGTCGCGGGTTCGAGCCCCGTCACTCCCGCCATCGTTTTCGATTCATCTGGCGTCTGTAATTGCCGCGCGCGCCAGCGTGCAGGCACTGCCTGCCTTGTGCGCGAGCTGACGCAAGGGCAGGAAATTCAACGGTTTTTGCTCCGACAAAACGTCTGCCGGCCTTTGATTTCGCGCATGCGGGAGATATACTGCGCACCGAATTGGGCAGACGATTGTGGACGATCCGCTCGTCCTGCTGTGCGCCCGCGCAGCGCGAAAATCTGCCCGGCCGATGTCCAAAAAGGTATCGGTCTCTTGTTGGGGACAATTCGATGGAAGACCTGCTTCTCGAGTACTTGCCCATATTGATATTTATGGGGCTGTCGCTCGTGATCGGTCTCGCGCTACTCATCGCGCCGTTCATTGTGGCGCCGAGCAAGCCGGATCCCGAAAAGCTCGCCGCTTATGAATGTGGATTCGATGCATTCGACGATTCGCGAATGAAGTTCGACGTGAAGTACTACCTGGTCGCTATTCTCTTCATAATCTTTGATCTTGAAGTGGCTTTTCTGTTCCCATGGGCAGTTGCGCTGGGTGATATCGGTTTGTTTGGTTTCTGGTCGATGATCGTGTTTCTCGCGGTTCTGACGATCGGCTTCACCTACGAGTGGAAGAAGGGCGCCCTGGAATGGGAGTGATACACACCGGCGGCGCGGTCGCACCGGCAGGCGATGCGGGAAGCGGGCAGGATGATGCGTTCTTCCAGCGCGCGTCGGATGCGCTGGCCGACAAGGGCTTTGTGCTGACCACGGTTGACGACCTGATCAACTGGTCGCGCACCGGCTCGTTGATGTGGATGACCTTCGGTCTGGCCTGCTGCGCGGTCGAGATGATGCACACCTCCATGCCGCGCTACGACGCGGAACGATTCGGTGTCGCGCCGCGTGCCAGCCCGCGCCAGTCCGACGTAATGATCGTCGCCGGTACCTTGACCAACAAGATGGCGCCCGCGTTGCGCAAGGTCTATGACCAGATGCCGGAGCCGCGCTATGTGATCTCGATGGGTTCATGTGCGAATGGCGGCGGTTACTACCATTACTCCTACTCCGTGGTGCGCGGATGCGACCGGATCGTCCCGGTCGACATCTATGTGCCCGGATGCCCGCCAACCGCCGAGGCGCTGCTCTACGGCATCCTCGCCCTTCAAAAGAAAATTCGCCGGACGGGCACGCTCGACCGTTGAATTCCACTGAGCGGCAGCACGACCTTCCCTTGCCGGAAGCGAAATCCTGCCCATGAGTTTCGAGACCGCATCGATGGACGAAAGTCTCACAGAACTGGGCGAGCACATTCTCGGCGGCGTCGAGGATTCGGCGCTGGGCTACAGCGTAGAATTTGGCGAGCTGACGATCCGGGCACAGGCCCGATCGATTGCGCGTGTGCTTAAATTTCTGCGCGACGATCCAGCTTGTCACTTCGCGACGCTGATCGACATTACCGCCGTCGACTATCCTCAGCGCGCGCGCCGTTTCGATATCGTCTATCACCTGCTGTCGATGCACCAGAACCAGCGCATACGCGTCGTCGTCGAGACCGATGTAGATACGGCCGTGCCGAGCGTCGTCGGCATCTATCCGGCGGCCAATTGGTACGAGCGCGAGACTTTCGACATGTACGGCGTGCTCTTCAGCGACCATCCGGATCTGCGCCGTATCCTCACCGACTACGGCTTCAACGGCTACCCCCTGCGCAAGGACTTTCCACTTACGGGTTATGTCGAGGTGCGATACGACGACGACGAAAAGCGCGTCGTCTACGAGCCGGTCAAGCTGGTTCAGGAATTCCGCAGTTTCGATTTCGCCAGCCCCTGGGAAGGCGTCGAGTATCTGTTGCCGGGCGACGAGAAGGCGGAGAACTAGCTCATGGCTGAACAGGAACTCCGCAACTACCACCTGAACTTCGGACCGCAACATCCGGCTGCGCATGGAGTGCTGCGCCTCGTGCTGGAGCTCGATGGCGAGGTTGTTGAACGCGTCGACCCGCATATCGGCCTCCTGCATCGCGGCACCGAGAAGCTGATCGAATACAAGACCTACCTTCAGGCGACGCCTTATTTTGATCGCCTCGACTATGTGGCGCCGATGAATCAGGAGCACGCCTTTGTGCTCGCTGCCGAGAAATTGCTGGGTCTCGAAGTCCCGCGCCGCGGCCAGTTCATTCGCGTGCTCTATTCCGAGATCGGCCGCATCCTCGCCCACATGCTCAATGTGACGACGCAGGCGCTGGACGTCGGCGCGCTGACGCCGCCGCTCTGGGGCTTCGAGCAGCGCGAAAAGCTGATGATCTTCTACGAGCGCGCATCCGGCGCGCGCCTGCACGCCAACTATTTTCGCGTCGGCGGCGTGCATCGCGATTTGCCGCCGAAACTCATCGAGGACATCTACAATTTCTGTGACCCGTGCGAACAAGCGCTCGACGACCTTGAAGAATTGCTGACCGGCAACCGCATCTTCAAGCAACGCAATGTCGACATCGGCGTCGTCTCGCAGGACGACGCGCTCGCCTGGGGGTTCTCTGGCGTCATGGTGCGCGGCTCTGGCATGGCTTGGGACCTGCGTCGCTCGCAACCCTACGAAGTCTATTCCGAACTCGATTTCGACATCCCCGTCGGCAAGAATGGCGACTGCTACGACCGTTACGTAATCCGGATGGAAGAGATGCGACAGTCACTGCGCATCATGAAGCAGTGCATCGAAATGATGCCGGGTGGACCCGTTCATGCCGAAGACGGCAAAGTCGTGCCGCCGTCGCGCGCCGACATGAAGCGCTCCATGGAAGCGTTGATCCATCATTTCAAGCTTTACACCGAGGGTTACCGCGTACCTGCGGGCGAAGTCTATGTGGCGGTCGAGGCGCCGAAAGGCGAATTCGGCGTCTATCTGGTTTCCGACGGTGGCAACAAACCCTACAAGTGCAAGATCCGCGCGCCGGGCTATGCCCATCTCCAGGCCATGGATCATCTGTGCAAGGGCCACATGCTGGCGGACGTCGCCGCCATCCTCGGCTCCATCGATATCGTGTTCGGAGAGGTGGACCGGTGAGCGTTCGTAGACTTGATCCCAACCAGCCGGCGAGCTTTGCCTTCACGCCCGAGAACGTCGAATGGGCGAAGAAGCAGATCTCCAAATATCCCGAAGGCAAGCAGGCTTCGGCCATCATTCCGCTGTTTTGGCGGGCGCAGGAGCAGCATGGCGGTTGGCTGCCCGAACCGGCCATTCGCTATATCGCCGACATGCTCGGCATGGATTTCATCCGCGCGCTCGAAGTCGCGACCTTTTACACGATGTTCAATCTCTCGCCGGTCGGTGAGCACTATGTGCAGCTCTGCGGCACGACACCCTGCTGGCTGCGCGGCGCCGACGAGCTGAAAGAAGTCTGCCGCAAGCAGATCGGGCCCGAGGGGCAGGTCAGCGCCGACGGCAAGCTCTCCTGGCTCGAGGTTGAATGCCTCGGTGCCTGCGTCAACGCGCCAATGGTCCAGATCAATGCCGACTTCTATGAAGACCTCGACGCGGCAGCGCTGGAGCGCATTCTGGCCGACCTGCGCGCCGGCAAGGATGTAAAACCCGGTCCGCAAAGCGCCCGGCATTCGTCCGAGCCCTTGGGCGGTTTGACCAGCCTGACATCGGCGCCGCATTCGGGTGGGGGCGAATAATGCTCGACGACAAGGATCGGATCTTCACCAATCTCTATGGCCTCCATGACTGGCGGCTTGCCGGCGCGCGCGCGCGTGGCGACTGGGACGGTACGGCCGAAATCATCGCCAGGGGCCGTGACTGGATTCTCGACGAGATGAAGAAGTCGGGCCTGCGCGGCCGTGGTGGCGCCGGCTTTCCAACCGGCCTCAAATGGTCCTTCATGCCGAAAGAGTCCGATGGCCGCCCCCACTATCTTGTGGTCAATGCCGACGAGTCCGAGCCCGGCACCTGCAAGGACCGCGATATTCTCCGCCACGATCCGCAGAAGCTGATCGAAGGCTGCCTCATCGCCAGCTTCGCAATGGGCGCGCATGCTTGTTACATCTATGTGCGTGGCGAATTCATTCGCGAACGCGAACAGCTTCAGGCTGCCATCGACGAAGCCTATGAAGCGGGCCTCGTCGGCAAGAATGCGGCCGGCTCCGGCTGGGATTTCGACATCTATGTCCATCACGGCGCCGGCGCCTATATCTGTGGCGAAGAGACTGCGCTGCTCGAAAGCCTTGAAGGCAAAAAGGGCATGCCGCGCCTGAAGCCGCCGTTCCCGGCCAATGTCGGTCTCTATGGCGCGCCGACGACGGTCAATAATGTCGAGTCGATTGCGGTTGCGCCGACCATTCTGCGTCGCGGCGCCACCTGGTTCGCGGGCCTCGGGCGCCCCAATAACGCGGGCACCAAACTCTTCTGCATCTCGGGGCACGTGAACAACCCCTGCAACGTTGAAGAAGAAATGGGCATTCCGCTGCGCGAGCTTCTGGAGAAGCATGCAGGCGGCGTCCGCGGCGGTTGGGACAATCTGCTGGCAGTCATTCCCGGCGGATCGTCAGTGCCGCTCATTCCAAAGTCGGTCTGCGACGACGTGCTGATGGATTTCGACTCGTTGAAAGCGGTTCAAACCGGCCTCGGCACGGCGGCCGTCATCGTCATGGACAAGTCGACCGACGTCATCAAGGCGATCGCGCGTCTATCCGCCTTTTACAAACATGAAAGCTGCGGTCAGTGCACGCCCTGTCGCGAAGGAACCGGCTGGATGTGGCGGGTGATGGAGCGTCTGGTGGCGGGTGACGCGGCGGTCGAGGAAATCGACATGTTGCTTGACGTTTCGAAGCGCGTCGAGGGCCACACCATTTGCGCGCTTGGCGACGCGGCGGCATGGCCGGTTCAGGGCCTGATCCGTCATTTCCGGGGTACCATTGAAGAGCGCATCGCATCGAAGCGCGGCGTTGCGCGGGCGGCGGAGTAGGGGCATGCCAAAACTGATTGTCGATGGCATTGAGGTCGAGGTCGAAAACGGCGCCACGCTGCTCCAGGCCTGCGAGGAAGCGGGCGCCGAGATTCCGCGGTTCTGCTACCACGAGCGTCTGTCGATTGCCGGCAATTGCCGCATGTGCCTCGTTGAAGTCGAGAAATCGCCGAAGCCGGTGGCCTCCTGTGCCATGCCGGCAGCCGATGGCATGATCGTTCACACCAGGACTGAACAGGTCAAGCGCGCCCGCGAAGGCGTGATGGAATTCCTGCTGATCAACCACCCGCTTGACTGCCCGATTTGCGATCAGGGCGGCGAATGCGATCTTCAGGATCAGTCGATGGCCTATGGCGTCGATGGCTCGCGCTTTCAGGAGAACAAGCGCGCGGTCGAGGACAAATACATGGGTCCGCTGGTCAAGACAGTGATGACCCGCTGCATCCATTGCACGCGCTGCATCCGCTTCTCGCAGGAAGTCGCCGGCGTGCCGGAACTCGGTGCCATCGGCCGCGGCGAGGACATGGAGATCACGACCTATCTCGAACACGCGCTCACTTCGGAGCTGTCGGCGAATGTCGTCGATCTTTGCCCGGTCGGCGCGCTGACGTTCCATCCCTTCGCCTACACGGCACGGCCTTGGGAGCTGCGCAAGACGGAATCGGTAGATGCGATGGATGCAGTAGGCTCCAACATTCGCGTTGATGCGCGCGGCGCCGAAGTCATGCGCATCCTGCCGCGTCTGAACGAAGACGTGAACGAAGAGTGGATTTCCGACAAGACGCGTTTCGTTTGGGACGGGCTCAAGAGCCAACGCCTCGATACGCCCTATATCCGCGAAAACGGCCGTCTGCGGTCGGCGACCTGGGATGAGGCCTTTGCGGCAATCGCCGCGCGACTGAAGGGATTGAAAGGCGAACGCATCGCCGCGATCGCCGGCGATCTTGCCTGTGCGGAATCCATGAAGGCGTTGAAAGATCTTTATGCAGCGCTTGGTTCTGCCAATATCGATTGCCGTCAGGATGGCGCGAAGCTCGATGCCTCGGCACGGGCGTCTTATCTCTTCAACACCACCATCGCCGGAATCGAAGAAGCCGACGCGATCCTGCTGATCGGAACCGATCCGCGCAAGGAAGCGCCGCTTCTCAACGCGCGCATCCTGAAGCGTGCCCGAAGGGGTGGCCTGAGGGTCGGGGTCGTCGGTCCGCGTTCCGATCTTTCATATGCCTACGACCATCTCGGCGCCGGCCCGCTCTCGCTGAAAGACCTTGGTGCGTTTGCTGACGTTCTGAAGAATGCTTCCAATCCGATGGTTGTGGTCGGGCAGGGCGCGTTGAGGCGGAAGGATGGTGCCGCGGTTCTTGCCACGGCCATCGCCTTGGCCAAATCCGTCAACGCTGTCCGCGACGGCTGGAACGGTTTCAATGTGCTCCACACCGCGGCGGCGCGTGTCGCCGGGCTCGATCTCGGCTTCGTGCCGACGCGCGACGGACTCGACATCGCAGGCATTCTCGACGGCGCCGCCGACGGCGGGATCGAATTTGTGTATCTCCTAGCCGCGGACGAGATTGATATGAGCCGCCTCGGCTCTGCCTTCGTCGTCTATCAAGGCACCCATGGCGATGCCGGCGCTCACCGCGCCGACGTGATCCTGCCGGGTGCGGCCTACACGGAAAAAAATGCAACCTGGGTCAATACCGAGGGCCGTGTTCAGCTCGGCAGGCGTTCGGTTTTCCCGCCAGGCGCTGCGCGCGAGGACTGGACGATCCTGCGCGCACTTTCTGCCGTTCTCGGTCACACGTTGCCTTATGACAATCTGACGACGTTGCGGGCCGCCATGACGGTTGATGCGCCCCACTTTGCGGAAGTCGACGCGGTTGTTGCCGCCGGCGCATTGCCCGACCTTCCGCTTGGCGATCTCGATGCGGCGCCGTTTGAGACGCCGGTGAAGGACTTTTACCTGACGAATCCGATCGCGCGCGCGAGCGCCGTTATGGCGCGCTGCTCGGCGGAACACGCCGGCACGCGCGTCCAGGCGGCGGAGTGAGGGTGGCATGACCGAATTTCTGATCACCTACGGCATCCCTCTCGCCATCATCATTGGACAGTCGCTGGCACTTATCGTTGCGATATTGCTGGTCACCGCCTATGTGCTGCTGGCTGACCGCAAAATCTGGGCGGCGGTGCAGTTGCGTCGCGGTCCCAATGTTGTCGGTGCCTTCGGCCTTCTGCAATCTTTCGCTGACCTTCTGAAATTCGTGTTCAAGGAGGTTGTGATCCCGGCAGGCGCCAACAAAGGCGTCTTCTTGCTTGCGCCATTGGTGACGGTGACGCTGGCGCTCGCCGCATGGGTCGTGATCCCGTTCGACGCAGGCGTGGTCATATCCAACATCAACGTCGGCGTTCTTTACATCTTCGCGATCTCCTCGCTCGGGGTATACGGCGTCATCATGGCGGGCTGGGCGTCGAACTCGAAGTATCCCTTTCTCTCGGCGCTTCGCGCGGCCGCGCAAATGGTCTCCTATGAAGTCTCGATTGGTTTCGTCATTGTCTGCGTGTTGCTGACCGCCGGCTCCCTGAACCTCACTGAAATCGTCGAAGCACAGAAGACAGTTTGGTATTTCATTCCGCACCTGCCGATGTTCGCGATCTTCTTTATCTCGGCATTGGCTGAAACCAATCGTCCGCCTTTTGATCTGGTGGAAGCGGAATCCGAACTCGTCGCCGGCTTCATGGTCGAATATTCCTCGACCCCCTACATGATGTTCATGCTCGGTGAATATGTGGCGATCCTGCTGATGTGCGCCATGACGACGATCTTGTTTCTCGGCGGCTGGCTGCCACCCTTCGACATTGCGCCGTTCAATTGGGTACCCGGAATTGTCTGGTTTCTGCTGAAGGTTCTCTTTGTCTTCTTCATGTTTGCCATGGTGAAGGCGTTCGTGCCGCGCTACCGCTACGACCAGCTCATGCGCCTCGGCTGGAAAGTATTTCTGCCGTTCTCGCTGTTCTGGGTTGTGCTGACCGCCAGTGTGTTGGTTGGCTTCGACATCGTGCCGCAGCATTGAGGATGGGCACGATGACACATACGGGAAGGGACTGAACAATGGCCTGGCTGGAACAGTCGGCGCGGTCGCTCTTTCTCGCGGAGTTCGTATCGAGCTTCGTGCTCGCGATGCGTTATTTTTTCAAACCGAAAGTAACGCTCAACTACCCCTTCGAGAAAGGCCCGCTGAGTCCGCGTTTTCGCGGCGAGCATGCGCTGCGCCGCTATCCGAACGGCGAGGAACGCTGTATCGCCTGCAAGCTCTGCGAGGCGGTTTGTCCGGCGCTCGCCATTACGATTGAGGCCGGCCCGCGCCGCAACGACGGTACGCGCCGCACCACGCGTTACGACATCGACATGACGAAATGCATTTATTGCGGCCTCTGCCAGGAGGCGTGCCCGGTCGATGCGATCGTCGAAGGGCCGAATTTCGAATTCGCGACGGAAACGCGCGAAGAGCTGATGTACGACAAGGATCGGTTGTTGGCGAATGGCGACCGTTGGGAGCGCGAGATCGCGACAAACATCGCGCTCGACGCACCATACCGTTGAACGAAGACCGTCGAGGGGACGAGAGGTCCATATGATTGCCACCGCCATTGCGTTCTATCTCTTTGCAGCGATAACCGTAGCTGCGGGCTTCATGGTGATCGCTTCGCGTAATCCCGTTCACTCGGTATTGTTCCTGATCCTGGCCTTTTTCAATTCGGCCGCGCTTTTCGTGCTGCTCGGCGCAGAGTTTATCGCCCTGATACTTGTCATCGTGTATGTCGGCGCAGTCGCGGTCTTGTTCCTTTTTGTTGTCATGATGCTCGACATCGATTTTCTGGAGCTGCGCGAAGGCTTTCTGCAGTATTTGCCGATAGGCGCCCTGGTCGGCTTGATTCTGATGATCGAACTGTTTCTGGTGCTCGGGGCCTGGGTGATATCGCCCGAGGCGGCGGGCATCGCGGCCGCACCGGCCCCGGTGATATCCGAAGTGCACAACACGCGTGCGCTGGGACAAATCATCTACACGCAATATGCCTACCTGTTCCAGGCGGCCGGCCTGATCCTGCTGGTCGCAATGATCGGCGCCATCGTGCTGACGCTGCGCCACAAGCCGAATGTGAAACGGCAGGTGATTGCGGATCAGGTCGCACGAACGCGCGAACAGGCTGTCGAATTGAAGAAGGTCGAACCCGGTCAGGGGCTCTGAGCGGCGTAACGAGAAAAGTGGGGACTGGTCCCGGCGCAAGTTGCGCAAGGGGCAGGAGATAGAGAATGGCAATCGGCCTCGAACATTATCTGACCGTGGCGGCGATCCTTTTCACGCTCGGCATTTTCGGCATCTTCCTCAACCGGAAGAACGTCATCGTCATCCTGATGTCGATCGAATTGATGCTGCTCGCGGTCAACATCAATCTGGTCGCTTTCTCTGCCTATCTCGGCGATCTGGTGGGTCAGGTCTTCGCGCTCTTTGTCCTGACGGTCGCGGCGGCCGAGGCCGCCATCGGCCTGGCCATTCTGGTCGTTTACTTCCGCAATCGCGGTTCCATCGCGGTTGAAGACATCAACGTGATGAAGGGGTAAGGAAGAATGTATTCGGCCATCGTCTTCCTGCCGCTTCTGGGCTTTCTGATTGCCGGCATATTCGGTCATTGGCTTGGCGCGCGCGGCGCGCAGATCGTGACGTCGAGCCTGCTGGTCGTTTCGGCGCTTCTCTCGTTTGTGGCGTTGGTCTCGGTCGGTCTTGGCGGCGAGACCGCACGTGTTCAGGTTCTGACCTTCATCAATTCCGGAGGTTTCGAAGCCGACTGGCGGTTGCGTATCGATACACTGACGGCGGTGATGCTTGTCGTTGTGACCTCGGTGTCGGCGCTCGTGCATATCTATTCGATCGGCTATATGAGCCACGATCCGCACCAGCCGCGCTTCTTCGCCTATCTGTCGCTGTTCACCTTCGCCATGCTGATGCTGGTGACAGCCGACAACTTCGTGCAGCTCTTCTTTGGTTGGGAGGGCGTCGGTCTCGCCTCTTACCTGTTGATCGGCTTCTGGTATCAGCGGCCCAGCGCCAACGCGGCGGCCATCAAGGCCTTCGTGGTCAATCGTGTCGGCGATTTCGGTCTGATCCTCGGTATCGCAACGCTTTTCCTGACCGTCGGCTCTGTCGATTTCGATACGGTCTTCAAGGCCATACCGGAAATCGCCGATGACACCTTCCATTTCCTCGGTTACGACGTCCCGATCGTCACCACCGCTTGCCTGCTGCTCTTCATGGGGGCCATGGGCAAGTCAGCGCAGTTCTTCCTGCACACGTGGCTGCCGGATGCGATGGAAGGTCCGACCCCCGTTTCGGCGCTGATCCACGCCGCGACCATGGTCACGGCCGGCGTCTTCCTGCTGGCGCGGATGTCGCCCGTTTTCGAATTCTCGCCCTATGCGCTTACGGTCGTTACGGTCATCGGTGCAACGACGGCCTTCTTTGCGGCCACCGTCGGTCTCGTTCAGAACGACATCAAGCGCGTCATTGCCTATTCAACGTGCTCGCAGCTTGGCTACATGTTCGTTGCCATCGGCGTCGGCGCCTACGAAGTGGCGATGTTCCATTTGTTCACACACGCTTTCTTCAAGGCATTGCTGTTCCTCGGTTCGGGCTCCGTCATCCATGCGATGAGCGACGAGCAGGACATGCGCAAGATGGGCGGTCTCTACAAGATGATCCCGATCACCTGGCTGATGATGGTTATCGGTACGCTGGCGTTGACGGGGTTCCCCTTCACGGCAGGCTACTATTCGAAGGATGCTGTCATCGAGGCAGCGTTCGCTGGCCACAACGCGGCGCACATGTACGCCTTCGCACTCACCGTGGCGGCGGCACTTCTGACATCCTTCTATTCATGGCGCCTGATCTTCATGACGTTCCACGGCGAATCCCGTGCTTCCAATGAGACGCTTTCCCACGTCCATGAATCGCCGATCGTTATGTTGGTTCCACTATTCATTCTTGCGGTCGGAGCTCTGGGTGCCGGGTTCCTCTTCGCGCCGCTCTTCATTGGTCATGCCTATGAAGCCTTCTGGCTCGAGGCGATCTATCGCGGGGCTGAAAACCACATTATTCACGCCATGCACGAAGTGCCGGATTGGGTGCCGTTCGTGCCGACGCTGATGATGATTATCGGTTTTGCCACCGCATGGCTCTTCTACATCGCCCGGCCCGACATTCCGAAGCAACTCGCGCGTACGCAGGAGCCGCTCTACAACTTCCTGCTCAACAAGTGGTATTTCGACGAGATCTACGACTTCCTGTTCGTTCGTCCGGCCTTCTGGCTCGGCCGTGTCCTGTGGAAGCAGGGTGACGGCCGCATCATCGACGGCTGGGGTCCGGACGGTATTTCGGCGCGTGTGCTCGACATTACCCGCGGCGTTGTCCGCCTCCAGAGCGGTTATCTCTATCACTACGCCTTTGCCATGCTGCTCGGCGTCGCCGGGCTGGCGAGCTGGTTCATGCTCGGGGGGGCGCAGTAATGGCCGACGGCTATATTCTTTCTCTGGTCACATTCCTCCCGCTCGTCGGTGCCTTGATCATCCTGACGGTGCGTGGCGACGAGGCCGCGGTGGCGCGCAATGCACGCTATGTGGCGCTCTGGACCACCGGTGTAACCTTCATTCTCTCGCTTTATATCTGGGCGCAGTTCGATCCGACGACGTCTGATTTCCAGTTCGTGCAGAAGTCCGAGTGGCTGGGCGGCGCGATCGACTACCACATGGGCGTCGACGGTATTTCGGTGCTCTTCGTCATCCTGACCGCCTTCCTGATGCCGGCCTGCATTCTGGCGAGCTGGACGTCGATCGACACGCGCGTCAAGGAATACATGATCGCCTTCCTGGTGCTCGAAACGCTGATGATCGGTGTTTTCTGTGCGCTTGATCTGGTTCTCTTCTATCTCTTCTTTGAAGGCGGCCTGATTCCGATGTTCCTGATCATCGGTGTCTGGGGCGGCAAACGCCGCATCTATGCGAGCTTCAAGTTCTTCCTCTACACGCTGGCCGGGTCGGTGCTGATGCTGCTCGCCATAATGGCGATGTACTGGCATGCAGGCACGACCAGCATCCCCGTGCTGTTGGCGCATGACTTTCCGGCCGACATGCAGTTCTGGCTCTGGCTCGCCTTCTTTGCTTCCTTTGCGGTCAAGATGCCGATGTGGCCAGTACACACCTGGTTGCCCGATGCGCATGTCGAAGCGCCGACTGCTGGTTCGGTTATTCTGGCCGGCATTCTGCTGAAGATGGGCGGTTACGGTTTCCTCCGTTTCTCGCTGCCGATGTTTCCGATTGCTTCCGCCGATCTCGCCTGGCTCGTCTTCGGCCTCAGCCTCATTGCCATCGTCTACACCTCGCTGGTGGCTTTGGTGCAGGAGGACATGAAAAAGCTGATCGCGTATTCGTCGGTGGCGCATATGGGATTCGTCACCATGGGCATTTTTGCCGCCAACCAGCAGGGCGTGCAGGGCGGCATCTTCCAGATGCTGAGCCATGGCTGGATCTCCGGCGCGCTCTTCCTGTGTGTGGGCGTGATCTATGACCGCATGCACACGCGTGAAATTTCGGCCTATGGCGGTCTCGTCAATCGCATGCCGCTCTATGCGCTGGCCTTCATGGTCTTCACGATGGCCAATGTCGGTCTGCCCGGCACCAGCGGATTCGTGGGCGAATTCCTGACGATCATCGGGGCTTTCAAGGTCAGCACATGGGTTGGCGCCATTGCCGCAACCGGCGTAATTCTGGCAGCGGCCTATGCGCTCTATCTCTACCGGCGCATCATCTTCGGCGTGTTGGAAAAGGATACGCTCAAGGCCATAGCCGATCTCAATCGCCGCGAAGTCGTGATGCTCGCGCCGCTTCTGGCCGCCACGATCTTTTTCGGCATCTACCCGGCGCCGATCATGAATGTTACGGCGATGTCCGTGGAAAATCTGGTGTCGAACTACAATGCCGCCGTCGAGGCGCATCGGCTGGCCGAGGGGGGAGGCGTGATGTCGCATCTGGCCGCCCTCATCACCGGCCGATAGGGAGAACGGGAAAATGGAAAACGCAACCACCGTCTCCTCGCTGCTTCCGGCACTGCCGGAAATCATCATGGCGGTCGGCGCCATGGCGTTGTTGATGTATGGCGCCTTTCGCAAGGACTGCACGGCGCGCGAGGCAAGCTACGGCGCTCTCGGGCTTTTCCTGCTCGTCGCTGCGCTGTTGATCGTTGAGCCCGGCACCGCCGTCCAGGCATTCGGCGGCATGTTTGTCGTCGATGGTTTCACACGATTCATGAAACTGCTGATCCTGCTGGCCGCAGCCGCCGCCATGGTCATGTCGCTCACCTATATTCGTCGCGAAGGCATGGACCGTTTCGAATTTCCGGTGCTGATCGTTCTGGCGACGCTTGGCATGTTCATGATGGTTTCGGCCAACGGCCTGATCGCCCTCTATATGGGCCTCGAGCTGCAGAGCCTCGCGCTCTATGTCGTTGCGGCATTCAATCGCGACAGCGGTCGTGCCTCCGAGGCAGGCTTGAAGTATTTCGTCCTCGGCGCGCTTGCCTCCGGCATGCTTCTCTATGGCGCCTCGCTGATCTACGGCTTCACCGGCAGCGTTGAATTCGACGCGATTGCTGGCGTGCTGGCAAAAGACGGCACCAATATCGGCGTCATCTTCGGCATCGTTTTCGTGCTCGCGGGCCTTGCGTTCAAGATTTCGGCAGTCCCGTTCCACATGTGGACACCCGATGTCTATGAAGGGGCGCCGACGCCGGTTACGGCTTTCTTCGCCGGTGCGCCGAAGGTTGCGGCCATGGCCCTGATCCTGCGTGTCCTTTTCGGCGCCTTCCCGTCGATGATGGCCGAGTGGCAGCAGATCGTCATCTTCATTTCCATCGCCTCGATGGTGCTTGGCGCCTTCGCCGCCATTGGTCAGACCAACATAAAACGTCTGATGGCCTACAGCTCGATCTCGCATATGGGATTCGCGCTTGTCGGCCTTGCGGCTGGAACGCCGGAGGGCGTGCGTGGCGTCCTCATCTATCTGGTCATCTATGTGATCATGAATGCCGGTGTCTTTTGCTGCATTCTCGCCATGCGTCGCGATGAAGGCTATGTCGAGACGATCGGTGATCTGGCCGGCTTGTCGCGCAATCAGCCGATGGTCGCATTCCTTCTCGGTATGTTGATGTTCTCGTTGGCCGGCATTCCGCCGCTCGCGGGTTTCTTCGGCAAATTCTACGTCTTCATGGCAGCGGTACAGGCGGGGCTCTATCCACTGGCCGTCATCGGTGTTCTGTCGAGCGTCGTCGGCGCCTACTACTACCTGCGCATCGTCAAGATCATGTATTTCGACGAACCGGCAGAAGCCTTCACGCAACCCATGCCCGCCGAACTGACGACCATTCTCGGCATTTCGGGTGTCTTTACGCTCTTCTTCTTCGTCTGGCCGGCTCCGCTCATCGTCGCCTCGCAAGTCGCGGTCGGCGCGCTGTTGCCGTAAACGGTGATGGTTGATCTTCCTTCAGGTGCCGCACTTCGCCGCTTCATCGAAATCGACAGCACCAACGAGGAAGCGCGCCGCCTCGGCGATGCCGGCGCGGAAGGACCCCTCTGGATTGTTGCCGAGCGGCAGACAGCGGGCCGCGGCCGGCGCGGTCGGAGCTGGGTATCGCCGCCCGGCAACTTCATGGGCACGCTCTTGCTGCGCCCGCGCTGCGGTCCTCGTCAGGCCGGCGAACTCTCCTTTGTCGCCGCCGTTGCCGTCTTCGACGCGGTCGAGGCGCTCCTGCCACCGCCGGCCCACGCCGGCCTGCGCCTCAAATGGCCCAACGACTTGCTGTATGACGGACGCAAGCTGGCGGGCATCCTGCTCGAATCCTCCGGTGTAGCGGGGGCCGAGGTCACCTGGCTTGCTATCGGCATCGGCATCAACCTCGCCGGTCACCCGGAAGGCGTCGAATTCCCGGCAACGTCGCTCCCCGCCATCGGCGCCCCGCCCGTCGCGCCCGACGGGGCATTGGCGGCACTGGCGGCGGCCTTCGAGCGCTGGCTCGCCATCTGGCGCGGCGTTCAGGGCTTTGCCGCCATCCGCGAAGCCTGGCTCGCCCGTGCGGCCGGCCTCGGCGAAGGCCTCACCGTCCGCCTCGCGCAGGAAACATTCGACGGTGTTTTCGAGGGCCTGGCGCCGGATGGCGCGCTTCTGCTGCGTCTGGCCGATGGCAGCCTGCGCCAGGTTGCGGCCGGCGATGTGTTCTTTGCGCCCGCGGCAGCGTAGTTTGGCGCCATGACCAGATCCCCCGCATCGCCGCACACAAATGATGAACTCGTCTTCCTGCCGCTTGGCGGCTCGGGCGAGATCGGCATGAACCTCAACCTCTATGGCTATGGGCCTGCGGATGACCGCCACTGGATCATGGTGGATCTTGGCGTCACCTTCGGCGATGAGCGCACGCCGGGCATCGATCTGATCATGCCGGATCCGGCCTTCATCGAGGAGCGGCGCGACCGCTTGCTCGGTATCGTGCTGACCCATGCCCATGAGGATCACATCGGCGCCGTCGCGCATCTCTGGCCGCGCCTGCGCTGCCCGGTCTATGCAACGCCCTTTACGGCCACCATGGTGCGCGGCAAGCTGATCGAGGCGGGCCTCGAAAACGAAGTGCCGATGCACATCATTCCGCTCGGCCATCGCTTCGATCTCGGCCCCTTCGACATCGAACTGGTGACGCTGACCCATTCGATCCTCGAGCCGAACGCGCTGGCGATCCGCACAGCCCTCGGCCTTGTCATGCATACCGGCGACTGGAAAATCGATCCCGACCCGGTGCTGGGCGACGACATCGACATTGCCCGCCTCACCGAAATCGGCGACGAAGGCGTCCGCGCCATCGTCTGCGACTCGACCAATGTCTTTTCGCCCGGCAGCTCCGGATCGGAAGCCGATGTCGCCACCAGCTTGATCGAACTGATCCGGCCGCTCGAGGGCAGGGTGGCCGTCACCACCTTTGCGTCGAATGTTGCACGTCTCGAAAGCATCGCCCGCGCGGCGGCGGCCTGCGACCGTCATGCGGTGCTGGTCGGCCGCGCCATGCATCGCGTCGTCGCCGCGGCGCGCGATGCCGGCTATCTGAATGACCTGCCCCCCTTCGTGAGCGAACAGGATGCGGGCTATCTGCCGCGCGAGAAGGTGCTCTTCATCTGCACCGGCAGCCAGGGCGAGCCGCGCGCGGCGCTTGCCCGCATCGCCGAGGATGGCCATCCGAACATCACCTTCAACCGGGGCGACAGCGTGATCTTTTCCTCCCGCGTCATCCCCGGCAACGAAATCTCGATCTTCGACCTGCAGAACACGCTGGCCCTGCGCGGCGTGCGCGTGATCACCGAGAAGGATCATTTCGTCCACGTCTCGGGTCATCCCTGCCGCGACGAGCTGGCGCGCATGTATCAATGGATCCGGCCTGAAATATCGGTGCCGGTGCATGGCGAGGCCCGCCACCTGGCCGAACACGCGGCGCTGGCGCGCGAGCTGCAGGTGCCGCAGCAGGTCGTCATCCGCAACGGCCTGATGGTCCGTCTGGCGCCCGGCCCGGCCGAGATCGTCGACGAGGCGCCGTCGGGCCGCATCTATCTCGATGGCGAAGTGCTGACCGCGGCCGATGAGGGCGCGGTGCAGGAGCGCCGCCGCCTCGCTTTCGCCGGCTCGGTCTTTGTCAGCATCGTCCTCGACGGCAAGGGCCAGGTCCGCGGCGATCCGCAGGTCCGCCTGATGGGCTTGCCGGAGGAAGACGGCAACGGCGTCGATTTCGAGGACCGTGCGCTTGATGCGGTCGATGAGGCGCTCGACCGCCTGCCGGCCAAACGGCGCGGCGACGACGACACCGTCGCCGAGTTCCTGCGCCGGGCGGTGCGCGGGGCGCTGCGCCGCCAATGGGGCAAGAAGCCCCAGGTCGACGTGGTTATTACCCGCATCTGAGCCCGCCTTGCCCCTTTCCTGAAACCGGCCTAAACATGGGCCATTCGCATTCAACGCTGAGGAAAAACCGATGCTGGGTCCTCTCAACCACGTCGCCATCGCAGTCCCCGACGTCAAGGCGGCGGGCGAGCTCTACCGCAAGAAGTTCAACGCAAAGGTCTCCGACGCGGTGCCGCAGCCGGACCATGGCGTGACCACCGTCTTCGTCGATCTCGGCAACACCAAGATCGAATTGCTGGAACCGCTGGGCGAGAACTCGCCCATCGCCGGCTTCCTGGCCAAGAACCCGAAGGGCGGCATCCATCACATCTGCATCGAGGTCGACGACATCGATGCGGCCTGTGAAAAGATGAACGCCGAAGGCGTCACCATCACCGGCACCGGCAAGCCGCGCATCGGCGCCCATGGCAAGCCGGTGGTCTTCCTGCATCCGAAAGACCTGAACGGCACGCTGGTCGAGCTCGAACAGGCCTGACACCAACGGGCGAGGAACAGAGATGACCTGGACAGCCGGACTGGCCATCTACTTTGTCGTCTGGTGGCTCGTGCTCTTCGCGGTTTTGCCCTGGGGCGTTCGGTCCCAGACGACATCGGAAGTGCCTGCGGGCGGCGATCCGGGCGCGCCCGCCGCGCCCCTGCTGCTCTGGAAGATGGGCATCACGACAATTGTCGCGGCATTGGTCTGGGCCTTCATCGCCTGGCTGATCGTCTACCAGCCGCTGCCTTATGAGAGCATTCCCTTCATGCCGGATTTCGGCGACGGCTACTGACGGACGGAACGCGCCCGGGAACCCGTAAAAAAGCCAAAAAAAAGCAAGGCCAGCTTTCGCCGCCTTGCTCGTTAGTATTCCCTCTTGTCGCGCCTCTGCCGCCCGTTTCCGGCGGGCAAAGTCTGCGTTTCCTCCCTAAACCTGGGCCGCGCTCGCGCGCTTATTTCCCCTTTTTGTGCAGGGACTATAACCAGCCTGCGGCGACGTGTCACGCGCCGATTGCGACGGCGGGCAATTTTCGCAAATC
>JAUXOE010000261.1 GCA_030682415.1 Parvibaculum sp. | reverse complement strand
TCGTGCAGATGTTCGACCGCGGCCCAGGCGATCGACAAGCCGTCATAGGTCGCGGTGCCACGGCCGATCTCATCGAGGATCACCAGCGCGCGCGGGCCCGCCTGATTGAGGATCGCCGCCGTCTCGACCATTTCGACCATGAAGGTCGAGCGGCCGCGCGCCAGATCGTCGGCGGCGCCGACGCGGCTGAACAAGCGGTCGACGACACCGATATGCGCATCGTCGGCGGGCACGAAACTTCCCATCTGCGCCAGAATGGCGATCAGCGCGTTCTGGCGCAGGAAGGTCGACTTGCCGGCCATGTTGGGGCCGGTGAGCAGCCATACATGTTTTGGCGCGTCGCGGCGGGGCATTTTGTTTTGCGCGTCGCGGCGGGACATTTCGTTTTGCATGTCGCTGCGGGACTGCGCTCCTTGCTCCATGCTTGAAGCGTCTGCCGAGAGGTCGCAATCGTTCGGGACGAATTGTTCGCCGCTGCGCGCCAGTGCGGCTTCGACGACCGGATGACGGCCGGCGGTGATGGCAAAGGCGAGGCTCGCATCGACGCGAGGGCGCGTGTAGCGGCGTTCGACGGCGAGTTCGGCCAATGCCGCGACAACATCGAGCGCGGCGAGCGCGGCGGCGGCGCGCGACAGCGACGCGGCATCTGCCATCACGGCGGCCGCAAGCTCGTCGAAAAGACGCAACTCGATTTCGAGCGCGCGGCCCGCCGCTTCGGCAATGCGGGTGGCAAGGCCCGCCAGCTCCGGCGTCGTGAAGCGCATCGCGTTGGCCATGGTCTGGCGATGGATGTAAGTCTCCGACAGCGGCGGCGCGAGAAGTTTTTCGCCGTGGCGCGGCGGCACTTCGATGTAATAGCCGAGCACATTGTTGTGACGGATCTTCAAGGTGGCGATGCCGGTTTCGCCGGCATATTGCGCCTGCAGACCGGCGATCAGTTTCCGCGCATCGTCGCGAAGCGCGCGTGTTTCATCGAGCGCCGCGTCGTGACCCCTGGCAATGAAACCGCCATCGCGGGCCATCAGCGGCAGTTCTTCGGCGAGCGCCGCTTCGAGGCGCGCCCGCAGATTTGCGGCAGCGCCGCGCAGGGCATCGGCCGCCGCCGCGATGTCGCCGGGCGGCGGCAGCAGCGCCGGCGGGGCCGCGTCGAGGGCGGTGGCAAGCGCATGGGCGGCGGCAAGACCGCCGGCGATCGCCGCCAGATCGCGCGGGCCGCCGCGCGCCAGCGACAGGCGCGACAGGGCGCGCGCCATGTCGGGCGCCGATTTCAGACCGGCGCGCGCATCGCGGCGGAGGTCGCGGCTGTCGACAAACCATTCGACCGCATCGAGACGGGCGGCGATGGCGGCGGGATCGGTCAAGGGGGCGGCGAGGCGCGCCGCCAGTTCGCGCGCGCCCGCACCGGTGACCGTGCGGTCGATCACCGAAAGCAGCGCGCCCGCATTTTCGCCCTGCAGGGTTTTTACCAGTTCGAGATTGGCGCGGGTCGCCGCATCGATCGACATCGCATCGGCGATGGCGACGCGCCGCGGCGGCATCAATGCCGGCATGCGGCCGACCTGGGTCAGTTCGACGTAACCGAGCAACGCGCCCATGGCGCCGAGTTCGGCGCGACTGAAGGCGCCGAAAGCATCAAGCGCGGCGACGCCGAGATGGGCCTTCAGGCGGCGTTCGGCCGATGTGCTGTCGAAGCGGGCAGGCGGCAGCAGTGTCAGGGCGGCGCCCGACTGCGCGACGGCCGCCTCCCCCTCCATGCCGTCGGCGACCAGCAACTCGCCCGGCGAAAGCCGCGCCAGCTCGGCGGCAAGCGCGGCCGGCTCGAGCGCCATTGCCTCGAAGCGGCCGGTCGAGACATCGACCCAGGCAAGGCCGAGCGCCGTTTCGGCGCCGGTGCGGGCAAGGGCCGCCAGATAATTATGTGTCCGCGCGTCGAGCAGCGTGTCCTCGGTGAGGGTGCCGGGCGTCACCAGTCTGGTGACGGCGCGGGCGACCACCGATTTGGCGCCGCGCTTTTTTGCCTCGGCCGGGTCCTCGACCTGCTCGCAGACCGCAACCTTGAAGCCCTTGCGGATCAGCCGCTCGAGATAGGCCTCGTGGCTGTGAACCGGCACACCGCACATCGGGATGTCGGCGCCCTGGTGCTTGCCGCGCCTGGTCAGGGCGATATCGAGGGCGGCGGCGGCGGCGACCGCATCGTCGAAGAAGAGTTCGTAGAAATCGCCCATCCGGTAGAAGAGCAGCGCGCCCGGATGGCCCGCCTTGATCTCCAGATATTGCGCCATCATCGGTGTCGCCTCCGGCGAGGGGGGCGTCGCCTCCGGCGAGGGGGGAGTGGCGTCGGGCGGGACCGCAGCGGAAGGCGGGCTTTCCGGCATGGCGGGATGGGTGGCGGGCTCTGACATGGAGGGGCAGACTAGAATCTTTCAGTGTTTCGTGGAAACACTGAAAGACTCCAGGTTGTTGTTCGGTCGCGCTTCTTTTCGGAAAACCGGATTCCACTTTTCCGAGAAGCGCTCCAGCAGAACCGCCGCCGCCTGAAAGAGGGGCCCGGCGCGCTGAAAATCGGGCAGAATCAACGGCGGCGGCTTGTTATTGACGGATCGCCAGCCTACAAAGCGGCTTCCGGGGCAGGCCCCGGAGGGGCGGGCTTCCGGTGGTATTCCGGGCTGGCGCGCCTCCAGCCGAAAATCCGGATATTCGATCGCATGAGCAAGAAACGGCGCCAGTTTACCGACGAGGAAGCGCTCCTCTTCCATTCCCAGGGCAAGCCCGGGAAGCTCGAAATCAACGCGACCAAGCCGATGGCGACGCAGCGCGACCTGTCGCTGGCTTACAGCCCCGGCGTCGCCGCGCCGGTGCGCGCCATCGCCGAAAACCCGGATGCGGCCTATGACTACACCTCGAAGGGCAATTTCGTCGCCGTGATCTCGAACGGCACGGCCATTCTCGGCCTTGGCGATCTCGGCGCGCTGGCCTCCAAGCCGGTGATGGAAGGCAAGGCGGTGCTCTTCAAGCGGTTCGCCGATGTCGATTCGATCGATCTCGAAGTCGATACCAAGGATGTCGACGCCTTCGTCAATTCGGTGCGCTATCTGGGGCCGTCCTTCGGCGGCATCAACCTGGAAGACATTTCGGCGCCGGACTGTTTCGTGATCGAGAGCCGCTTGCGCGAGATGATGGACATTCCGGTGTTCCATGACGACCAGCACGGCACCGCTATCATCACCGCGGCCGGCCTCATCAACGCGCTCTATCTGACCGGGCGCGACATCAAGGACATCAAACTCGTCGTCAATGGCGCCGGTTCGGCCGGCATTGCCTGTCTGGAACTCATCAAGGCGATGGGCCTGCCGCATGACAATGCGATCCTCTGCGACACCAAAGGCGTCATCTACAAGGGCCGCGTCGAGGGCATGAACCAGTGGAAGTCGGCACATGCGGCGACGACCGATGCGCGGTCGCTGGAAGAGGCGATGGTGGGTTGCGACGTTTTCCTCGGTCTCTCGGCCAAGGGCGCGATCAACCAGAAGATGGTCGCCTCGATGGCCGCAAAGCCGATCATCTTCGCGATGGCCAATCCCGATCCCGAGATCACGCCCGAAGAAGTGCAGCAGGTGCGCGACGATGCGATCATCGCGACCGGAAGGTCGGACTATCCGAACCAGGTCAACAACGTTCTCGGCTTTCCCTATATCTTCCGCGGCGCGCTCGATGTGCGCGCCAGTGCGATCAACGAGGAAATGAAGATCGCCTGCGCGCAGGCGCTGGCCAATCTCGCACGCGAGG
>JAUXOE010000247.1 GCA_030682415.1 Parvibaculum sp. | reverse complement strand
CCGGTGCCGCTGATTGCCGGGCGCTTCGCCAAAATCGTGCTGATGCCCGATCGCGACTGGCTCCGGGCGCGCTGCGACGCCCGCTTTGCGCGCATGGTCGAAGAGGGCGCGCTTGAGGAGGCGGCCGCCATGGCCGCGCTCGATCTCGACCCGGCGCTGCCGGCCATGAAGGCGCTCGGCCTGCGCCCGCTGATGGGCCATCTCGCCGGCGCCCTGCTCATCGACGAGGCCATTGCGGCCGGCCAGGCCGAAACCAGGGCCTATGCCAAGCGCCAGGAAACCTGGTTCCGGACTCAAATGATTGCGTGGACGGCCTTCCATACGCAAGATTCGGAAAGTATTAATGCAGAAATCTTTTCATTTATTGACGATTTGGGGTTGACCCGGTCCTGAGGCGCGGTTAGGTTGCCCGCGCTTTCGGCGGCGATGCGCTTGAAAACGTCCGGATTCCGGGCATTGCGCGTGCCGCTTTATTGTTTCCGGCCCCGTTTCGGGGCCTCGCAAGGACCGGACCGATGGCTCAGGAACTGACAGGCGCGGAAATCGTCATCAAGGCGCTGGTCGATCAGGGCGTGGACACGATTTTCGGCTATCCCGGCGGCGCCGTGCTGCCGATCTACGATGCGCTGTTCCAGCAGAACAAGATCCGCCACATCCTCGTTCGTCACGAGCAGGGCGCGGTGCATGCGGCCGAAGGCTATGCGCGCTCGACCGGCAAGCCCGGCGTCGTCCTTGTCACCTCCGGCCCCGGCGCCACCAATGCGGTCACCGGCCTCACCGATGCCTTGATGGATTCGATCCCGATCGTCTGCCTGACCGGCCAGGTCGCCACGCATCTGATCGGCTCCGACGCCTTCCAGGAATGCGACACGGTCGGCATCACCCGCCATTGCACCAAGCACAACTGGCTGGTGAAGTCGCCGCAAGAGCTGACGCGCGTCATGCACGAGGCTTTCTATGTCGCGACCCATGGCCGTCCGGGCCCGGTCGTCATCGACATTCCGAAGGACGTCCAGTTCCAGAAGGGCGAATATACCGGCCCGCAGAATGTCGTTCATCGCACCTACCGGCCGAAGGTCAAGGGCGACATCGAGAAGATCAAGCAGGCGGTCGACCTGATCGCCAATGCCAAGAAGCCCGTTTTTTACACCGGCGGCGGCATCATCAATTCCGGCACGGTTGCCAGCCAGCTGCTGCGCGAATTCGTGCGCCTGACCGGCTATCCGATCACCTCCACCCTGATGGGGCTCGGTGCCTATCCGGCGTCGGACAAGCAGTGGCTCGGCATGCTCGGCATGCATGGCACCTTCGAGGCCAACAATGCGATGCATGATTGCGACGTGCTGATCAATATCGGCGCGCGCTTCGACGACCGCGTGACCGGCCGTCTCGACGCCTTCGCGCCGCATTCGAAGAAGATTCATGTCGATATCGACGCCTCGTCGATCAACAAGAACGTTCGTGTCGATATCGGCATCATCGGCGATTGCGCCCATGTGCTCGAGGACATGCTGCGCATCTGGAAGTCGAAGGCACGCCGTCCCGACAAGGACGCGCTGTCGGCCTGGTGGAAGCAGATCGAAGCGTGGCGGGCGCGCAAGTCGCTCAGCTTCAAGACCAATGACGACATCATCAAGCCGCAACAGGCGATCCAGCGTCTCTACGAGCTGTCGAAGCACCGCGAGACCTACATCACCACCGAAGTCGGTCAGCATCAGATGTGGGCGGCGCAGCACTTCCCGTTCGAGCAGCCCAATCGCTGGATGACATCGGGCGGTCTCGGCACGATGGGCTATGGCTTTCCGGCCGCCATCGGCGTGCAGATCGCGCATCCGGACGCGCTGGTCATCGACATTGCCGGCGAAGCCTCGATCCAGATGTGCATTCAGGAACTCTCGACCGCCGTTCAGTTCATGCTGCCGGTCAAGATTTTCATCATCAACAACGAATATATGGGCATGGTCCGGCAGTGGCAGGAGCTGCTGCATGAAGGCCGCTATTCGCATTCCTATTCGGATTCGCTGCCCGATTTCGTCAAGCTGGCCGAAGCCTATGGCGCGACCGGCATCCGCGCCTCGAAGCCTTCCGAACTCGACGACGCGATCAAGCGGATGATCGACGTGCCGGGCCCGGTCATCCTCGATTGCGTGGTCGACAAGTTCGAGAACTGCTATCCGATGATCCCCTCGGGGGCGGCGCATAACGAGATGATCCTGGGCGACGATGCCGAGGGCGCCACCGTCTCCGAAGAGGGCAAAATGCTGGTTTGACGGGGAAAACGCCAAAATAAGCTTCCCCCGAGGCCCCGGACACAATACAGAGACGCGCATGAAGAAGGATGAGACCATCGAACGGCACACCATCGCCGTCCTCGTCGACAACGAGGCGGGCGTGCTGGCGCGCGTCATCGGGCTGTTTTCGGGCCGGGGCTACAATATCGAAAGCCTGACGGTGGCCGAAGTCGACCAGGCCGAGCACACCTCGCGCATCACCATCGTCACGGTCGGCACGCCGATGGTCATCGAGCAGATCAAGGCGCAGCTCGACCGGCTGGTGCCGGTTCACCGCGTGATGGATTTGACGGTCGAGGCCAATTCGGTCGAGCGCGAAATGGCGCTGGTCAAGGTGGCGGGCACCGGCGAACGCCGTGTCGAGGCGCTCAGGTTGGCCGATGCCTTCCGCGCCCGCGTCATCGACACGACCCACACCTCCTTCATTTTCGAGGTGACGGGCGCGCCGACCAAGATCGACGCCTTTATCGGATTGATGAGGCCGCTCGGCCTCGTGGATGTGTCGCGGACCGGCGTGGTGGCGATCGCCCGCGGCCCCGAGGCAATGTGATTTAGCGAAACGAAGAGACGAAGCGAAGGAAAAGAGCCATGCGCGTTTATTACGACCGCGACGCCGACGTCAATCTGATCAAGGGCAAGAAAGTCGCCATCATCGGCTATGGCAGCCAGGGCCATGCCCATGCGCTGAACCTGCGCGACAGCGGCGTCAAGGACGTTGCCGTGGCGCTGCGCGCCGGCTCGGCCACCGCCAAGAAGGCGGAAGGCGAAGGCCTGAAGGTGATGACGGTTGCGGACGCCGCCAAATGGGCCGACGTGCTGATGATGCTGACGCCGGACGAGCTGCAGGCCGATATCTATTATGCCGACCTGCATGACAACATGAAGCCGGGTTCGGCGCTCCTGTTCGCGCATGGTCTCAACATCCATTTCAATCTGATCGAGCCGCGCACGGATATCGACGTGCTGATGGTCGCGCCGAAGGGCCCGGGGCACACGGTGCGTTCGGAATACAAGCGCGGCGGCGGCGTGCCCTCGCTGATCGCCGTCCATCAGGACGCGACCGGCAACGCCCATGATGTCGGCCTTTCCTATGCGTCGGCCAATGGTGGCGGCCGCGCCGGCATCATCGAGACGACCTTCCGCGAGGAATGCGAGACCGATCTTTTCGGCGAGCAGGTTGTGCTCTGCGGCGGTCTCGTGGAACTGATCCGTGCCGGTTTCGAAACGCTGACGGAAGCCGGATACGCGCCGGAAATGGCCTATTTCGAATGCCTGCATGAAGTGAAGCTGATCGTCGACCTGATCTATGAAGGCGGCATCGCCAACATGAACTACTCGATCTCCAACACGGCCGAGTATGGCGAATATGTCACCGGTCCGCGCATCATCACGGCGGAAACCAAGGCCGAAATGAAGCGCGTCCTCAACGACATTCAGTCGGGCAAGTTCACGCGCGACTGGATGCTCGAGAACAAGGTCAATCAGACCAGCTTCAAGGCGACGCGGGCTGCCGCCGCCGCCCACCCCATCGAGGAGGTGGGTGCCCGTCTGCGCGAGATGATGCCGTGGATTTCGGCGAACAAACTCGTAGACAAGGCCAGGAACTGACGCGATCTCGCAATCAGCCCGACCAAACATGGGGCCCTCCGCGAAGATCGCGGAGGGCCTTTTTCTTTGAGGAGAGGCCCATGCCTCCATCGTTACGACATCACGGCGCCGCCATTGCCTTCCTGCACACGGCCGCCGTCCATATCGACACTTTCGACGCGTTGGCGCGCGAGCTTGCGCCCGGCGTCGCGCTCACCCATGCGGTGCGCGAGGATCTTCTCTGCGCCACCGAGAAGGCGGGCGGCCTCACCGCCGCCGTTTCCATGCGCACGCAGGAGGCGCTGCTGGCGTTGGCCGAAGGCGGCGCGCGCGTCGTCGTCTGCACCTGCTCGACGCTGGGGCCGGCCGCCGAAGCCGCAGCCGGGGAGGCTGAAATCCCGATCATGCGCATCGACCGGCCGATGGCCGACGCGGCGGTTCTGGCCGGCCGCGTCATCGGCGTCTGCGCGGCGCTGGCGCCGACGCTTCAGCCCACCCGCGCGCTGATTGAAAGCTCGGCGGCGCGGGCCGGGCGCCAGGTGCGGGTGCGCGAATTCCTGTTCGACGATGTCTGGGCGGCCTTCCGCGAAGGCCGGCTCGACGATTATTACGGCGGCATTGCCGGCCGCCTCGCCGATGCGGCGCGTAATGTCGATGTGCTGGTGCTGGCGCAAGCCTCGATGGCGCCCGCCGCCGACCGCTGCGGCGCGCTCTCCGTCCCGCTGCTCTCCTCCCCACGTATCGGTTTCGAGGCGGCGGCGAAGATCGCGGGGGTCAAGGGGTAGGGGATGGGTAAAAATAGAATCGTCATTGCGAGGAGCGTAGCGACGAAGCAATCCAGAAGCCGCGAGCATTGAAGTTACCGCTTTCTGGATTGCTTCGCTTCGCTCGCAATGACGGCGTTGGGGAGGAAGAAAAACGCGACCCCCTCAAACCACTTCCATCCCGTATTTTTTCGCCTGCTCTGCCACCACCGCGTCGAGCTCGCCGAGCAACGCACCCCAGGCGGCATCCGTCTCCGCTGTCCACTCGTCACCAAGCAATTCGCGGAAGGTTTCCATCGTCACATTGAAAAAGGTGGCGAAGACGCGCGGCGGCACGCCGAACCCTTCGTGATTGGTCAGCTCGCTCTGGATCAGCACCGGCGCATAAGCGCGCGGTCCGAGATAGTCGAAAATGCAGTCGAGCGCCTCCGACAGCATGTGCCCGCGCGCATTGCCGTCGGTGTCGAGCACGAACAGCGCCTCCAT
>JAUXOE010000243.1 GCA_030682415.1 Parvibaculum sp. | reverse complement strand
TCTCGGTGAGGCGCCCCTGACGCTGGGTGCGGGTCTCGACACCATGGTTGACCATTGTCGCGCGGACCGGCTCGGACGGCCCTTCCTGCGCACAGGCCGCCAGCGAAACCGTCATGGCCAGACCGGCCAGCAGGATGACCGTACGCCGCGCCGCGATCGAAACTTCACAGTTCTGCCCCATTCGCCCTGTTTCCTCTAGTTTATTTCCGTTGATCGACGGATTGCGCGATTTTCGCCGTTCAAATCGTGATCATTCGTGACCGGCGAGGCCCGATTGACGGCTTGCGGCCCCCTCCATACCGTTTAGTCTGGTGGGGGCGGTATCGTCAACGCGCCCGGATGCGGGTCCAACAAGCTCGCGGGCCAAATCCGCCGGAAATACCAGTGACGCGTATGAAAGATTGCCCAATGAGACTCAGCCCGAATTCCGGCCGGCCGGCGTTTCGCCGCGCCGTCCATGCGCTGGCGCTCGGCGCCGCGCTGACTTTTGCCGGCGGCGCGTCGGCGCAGGGAATTTCGATCGTCAGCGACGCCGAAACCGAAAACATGCTTCGGGAGTTTGCCGATCCGCTCCTGAAGGTTGCAGGTCTCGATCCGGCGGCGGTGAAAATCCATCTGGTCAACGACCAGCGGCTGAACGCCTTCGTCGCCGAAGGCCAGCAGATGTTCTACAACACCGGCCTCATTACCATTGTCGAAGCGCCCTCGGAGCTGATCGGGGTGATGGCCCACGAAATCGGCCACATGGCTGGCGGCCATCTGGTGCAGCGGCGCGAGCATATTTCGCAGCTGCAGATGCCGATGATTGCCTCGATGATCCTCGGCGTCGGCGCCATCGCCGCCGGACAGGCCGATGCCGGCATGGCCCTGATCATGGGCGGGCAACATCTCGCAACGCGCGGTTTCTTCGCCTATACGCGCGAGCAGGAGGCCAGCGCGGACCAGGCCGGTGCCGGCTATCTGCAGCGCGCCGGCATGTCGGGCCAGGGCATGCTCGATCTGTTCTCCCGGATGCGCGACCAGGAAATGCTCTCGGAAGAACGACAAGATCCGTTTGCCCGCTCGCATCCGATGTCGGCGGCACGCTTCAACGCGCTTGAAGAACGGGTGAAGGCATCACCCTTTTTCGACCGCCCGGAATCGCCGGAGCGCATTCATCAGTTCAAGATGGTGCAGGCCAAGCTGCACGGCTTTCTCGACGAACCGAATGTGACGTTCAACCGCTATCCGCTCACCGACAAGAGCGATTATGCCCGCTATGCGCGCTCGGTGGCCCATCACCGCACCGGCGCGCTCCAGGAGGCGCTCAACGAGCTTGGGCCGCTGCTGGAGAGCGACCCGAAGAACCCTTATCTCCACGAGGTGAAGGGGCAGATTCTTTTCGAGAGTGGCAAGATCGAGGAAGCGGTCGTGTCGTATCGCGACTCCGTCAATCTCAAGCCCGACGATGCGCAACTCCATCTCGGGCTGGGCCGCGCGCTGCTCGGGCGCGACGGCGAGGAAAATGCACGGGCCGCCATCCCGCATCTGCAGACCGGAACGCGCGGCGCGACACAACCTTTCGGTTACTACCAGCTTTCCATTGCTTATGGCCGCCTCAATGATATCGGCATGGCGGAACTGGCGACGGCGCAATATTACAATTCGCTTGGCCGCGTCGCACAGGCGAAGACACACGCGACGCGGGCGCAGAAGAATCTTCGCCAGGGTTCGCCGGAATGGTTGCAGGCACAGGATCTCGCCATGCAGCCATCGCCCGACGGACGCGGCTGAACGGCACCCTCGACATTCTCCCATCCACATTTTCATGCGAAAGAAACCGATGCTGCGTTTCCGCTCCCTGCCCTGCCTTGCGCTTGCCGCCCTGCTGCTGGCGCCGATTGCCGCATTTCACGCACCGGCAGCGGCGGCCGAGGAGAGCGCCCGCTTCGATCCGGCCGACCGCGCCGCCATCGAACAGATCATGCGCGACTACCTGGTGCGCCATCCGGAGCTTGTGCTCGACGCGCTGCAGGCGCTGGAAGTAAAGCACCAGGCCGAGGCACAGGCCGAACAGCGCGCCGCCATCGAAGCGCGGCGGGCGGCGATCTATGAAGACCCGGACGATTACACCTATGGCAATCCGAAGGGCGACGTCACCATCGTCGAGTTTTTCGACTACACCTGCGGCCACTGCAAGCGCAGCTTCCAGCCGTTGATGGATTTCGTCGACGCCGACGGCAATATCCGCCTGATCCTGAAGGAGTTCCCCATTCTGGGTCCGCGCGCGCTCGACGCCGCCAAGGCCGCGCTGGCGGCGCGCAAGCAGGGCCGCTACCTCGAGATGCACCGGGCGATTTTCGAGCATGAAGGGCAGCTCACCGAAAAGGCGCTGATGGAAATTGCCGCCAAAGCCGGGCTCGACGGGCCGAAGCTGAAGAAAGACATGGAAGACCCGAAGCTGATGGATATTTTCAGCCGCCATTATGCGCTCGCCGAAGCGCTCGGCATCGAGGGTACGCCGGCCTTCATCATCGGCGGCGAGATGCTGCCGGGCGCGGTCGACAAGGAACGGCTGACACGGGTGGTGGCGGAGGCGCGCGAGGGGCGGTAGAGGAACGGCCTCTTTCCGCACCGGTCCGCCCGCCGAGCGATTCCACCAGCCTTTTTATGTTGCGTCGCAACATGAACCGGTCTAACAAGACGCAACTCGACTGGACCCGGTGAAATGCCGGGTGGCTCTGCCGGCCGCCAATCCGCCGGATATTCCCAACAAATGGCAGTTTTCCCGGACGCGGATCGTCCCGATCCCGTGCGGTGTTGTGTCTTTCCGGATTCCCATGATCTCAGTAAGTGCGTATCGCCAGCAATGGTTCGGCAATATTCGTGGCGACGTTCTCGCCGGTCTCGTTGTCGCCCTGGCCCTCATTCCTGAAGCCATCGCCTTTTCGATCATTGCCGGCGTCGATCCCAAAGTCGGGCTCTACGCCTCGTTCTCAATTGCCGTCATCGTCGCGATTACCGGCGGGCGGCCCGGCATGATCTCCGCCGCAACGGCGGCCACCGCCGTCCTGATGGTGACGCTGGTCAAACAGCACGGGCTCGAATATCTGCTCGCCGCAACGGTTCTCGCCGGCCTGATGCAGATTGCCGCCGGCCTGCTGAAACTCGGATATGTGATGCGCTTCGTGTCCCGGTCGGTGATGACCGGGTTCGTCAATGCGCTGGCGATCCTGATCTTCATCGCACAGATACCCGAACTGATCGGCGTGCCGTGGCTGACCTATGTGATGGTCGCGGCGGGCCTGGGGATCATCTATCTCTTCCCGCTGCTGACGAAATCCATTCCCTCGCCGCTGATCTGCATCGTCGCGTTGACCGGCATTGCGATGTATTTCGGCCTCGACATCCGCACGGTCGGCCATATGGGCGAGTTGCCCTCCACGCTGCCCGTCTTTCTCATCCCGCAAATCCCGCTCAACTTCGAAACGCTGATGATCATCCTGCCCTATTCGGCGGCGGTGGCGGCGGTGGGCCTGCTGGAATCGCTGATGACGGCAACGATCGTCGACGATCTGACCGACACGCCGAGCAACAAGAATCAGGAATGCATCGGCCAGGGCATCGCCAACACAGCGACCGGGTTCATCGGCGGCATGGCCGGCTGCGCGATGATCGGCCAGTCGATCATCAATGTGAAATCGGGCGGCCGCGGGCGGCTTTCGAGTTTCTGTGCCGGTATCTTCCTGCTGTTCATGATCGTGGTGCTGGGTGACTGGGTGAAGCAGATACCGATGGCGGCGCTCGTCGCCATCATGTTCATGGTCTCGATCGGTACCTTCAGCTGGTCGTCGATCAAAAACCTGCGCGATCACCCGCGCAGCTCTTCCGCGGTGATGCTGGCGACGGTCGTCACGGTCGTCGTTACCCACAATCTCGCCATCGGCGTTCTGGTGGGCGTACTTCTGTCCGGCCTGTTCTTCGCCTGGAAGATCGCGCAGATTTTCCGCGT
>JAUXOE010000241.1 GCA_030682415.1 Parvibaculum sp. | reverse complement strand
GCAGGCCGATTGGTCGCTCTATCCGGTGACGCCGAACATGCCGGCCGATTTCCGGCCCCATGGCATCAGCCTTTATGTCGGGCCGGATGGCGCGCGGCGCCTTTTCGCGGTCAGTCACCCGGCCGCCGGGCATGAGGTTGTCGAAATCTTCGATATTGCGGCTGATGGAACGCTGAGCCATGCGGCGAGCGTCACCGATCCGCTCTTCGTCTCGCTCAACGATGTCGTGGCGGTAGGGCCGGACAGCTTCTACGCGACCAACGACCATGCCTCCAAGAACTGGTTGCACCAGCTTTTCAGCAATAGACTGCTGCTGCGAAACACCAATGTTGTCTATCACGACGGGTCGGCGACGCGTATCGTCGCCGATCGCTTTGGCTACGCCAACGGCATCAATGCCAGCACTGATGGCAGCCGAATCTATGTCGCCGACCTGATGGGTATGACCCTGCATGTGTTTGATCGCGACGCCGCGAGCGGCGATCTCCGCGGTGTCGACATGGCGCGGCTCGGCACCGGCGTCGACAATATCGATGTGCAGCCCGACGGCTCGCTGCTGATTGGCGCGCATCCCAATCTGATCGATTTGATCGCCCATGCCGGCGACCCCGCCGCGCTTTCGCCGAGCCAGGTCGTGCGTGTCGAGATCGACAAAAACGGCGGCGGCAAGGCCGGCACGATCTATCTCAATCTTGGCGCGGAGATATCGGGCATCAGCGTGGCCGCCGGCTATGGCGACGTGATGTTGCTCGGTCAGGTTTTCGAGCCGCAAGTTCTGGTCTGCGCGCAATCGAAAGAGCTGAAAGCCTATTGATCAGCGTTCGGTCAGCTTGAATTCGATGCGACGGTTGCGCGTGTTATCGGTTGCCGTGCGGCCGGCCACCAGCGGATGGTGTTCGCCAAAGCCTGCCGCCACCAGGTTTCGTGCCGGCACGCCCTGTGCGACCAGATAGTCCACCACCGCAATGGCGCGGGCGCTCGACAGGTACCAGTTCGAAGGGAACTGCGGCGTAGCGATCGGGTTGGCATCGGTATGTCCGTCGACACGCAGGACCCAGGGGATGTCGTCGGGGATTTCGGCTGCGATTTCGCGAACCGCCAGTGCGATCTTGTCGAGTTGCTCCTGTCCGGACGGATTGATATCGGCCGAGCCTGAGGCGAAGAAGATTTCCGACTGCATGGCAAAGCGGTCGCCGACGATCTCGATGTCGGTCCGGTCGCCCAGAATGGTCCGCAAGCGGCCGAAGAATTCCGAGCGGTAACGAGCCAGTTCCTGGACCTTTTGGGCCAGCGCGGCGTTGAGACGGCGGCCGAGATCGGCGATCTGGGCCTGCGATTCACGGTCTCTCTGTTCGGATGCTTCCAGCGCTGCTTCCAGTGTCGCGAGCTGGCGGCGCAATGCGGCGATCTGCTGGTTCAGCAATTCGACCTGTGACAGGGCCTCGCTGGAGACACGCTGTTCGTCGGAAAGCCGGCTTTCAAGTTCTGCGATGCGCGAACCGGCTCCGGCGCCCTCGTCGGCCATCGCGGCGAGACGGGCATTCTCGGCGGAAGCGGTAGCGAGGGAATCCTGCAGTGACAGGATCGTTACTTCGAGATCGGCTTTTTCGCTTCGTTCCAGCGCCAGTTGGTTCACCAATTCGGCAATCTGGCTGCGCAAGCTGTCGAGGGCCGAATCCTTGTCGCTCACCAGCAGGCTGAGGAAGAATTGCGTGATCATGAAAATAGTCAGCAGAAATATCAGTACCAGCAGCAGGCTCGACATGGCGTCGACAAAGCCCGGCCAGTAGTCGCTGGTCGGTGCGCGGCCGCGGATGCGTCTGTTGGCGAGGGCCATCCTGCGTCAGCTCCGGCCGTCGAGGCGGCGGGCCAGTTCTTCGAGCACCGGCCTCAGGGCTTCCTGGTTTCGCGCGAGCTGTCTTACAAGCTGCTGCTCGCCCTGCAATTGCTCGGTCAGCGCCGAGATCTGGCCGGCCAGTGCCATCAGCGTCGCATTGGCACCTTCGCCGCCGCCCGTGAGCGCTTGTTCGATGTTGCGCAGCCGCCGTGAGGTTTCGCCCAGCATTGCAGGGGCGTCGGGATTTGTCTCGGAGAGGCTGGTGACGGTGGAGAGCCATTCCTCGAGTTCGTTGTAGAAACGGTTCTGCGCCTGACCTGCCTGCAAGTCGAGAAAACCCAGCACCAACGAGCCTGCCAGGCCGAACAGCGAGGAGGAAAAGGCCGTGCCCATGCCACGCAGGGGGCCGTCGAGCCCCGCCTTCAGATTGGCGAAAACAGTGGCGGCTTCCGCGGTTTCGACGTTGAGGCTCTGAATCGTGCCGGCGACCGAGGCCACCGTAGTCAGCAGGCCCCAGAAGGTTCCAAGCAGGCCGAGAAAGATCAGCAGGCCAATGACATAGCGCGAAATCTCGCGCTGTTCGTCGAGACGGGAGCCGAGCGAGTCGAGGATCGAACGCATCGACATGGCGTTGAGCTGCATGCGTCCCTTGCGGTCGCCGAGCATGGTGGCCATCGGCGCCAGCAAGTGCGGCGCGGCGGGAAATGTGAGGCCGGGATCGGCGCGTCGAAATTCGTTCACCCAGCGCACTTCAGGATTGATGCTCAGCACCTGGCGGAACGCATAAAGAATGCCGACGGCGAGGACGAAGACGATCAGGCCGTTCAGAAGCGGATTGGCCATGAAGGCGGCTTCGATCTGCGGGAAGAGGATTGCCACGGCAAACCCCACCAGCACGACGAAAAGCACCATTCGGGTGACATAGGGGCGCGGCCGGGAAAGGCCAATGCCGTCCTTGTGTTCCTTCGCCATACGTCGTCAATCCCTTCTCAAGTTCGACAGGGTGGCGTCAACCGCCCGCCAACACGATATCCACGCGGTCCTGCGGACCGCTGTCAGACGTTCCGCCGAGTGCACGGACGTGAATGCGGTCTGCCACAATGCCCTCACCGATCAGCTTGTGCCTGACCGACAGGGCGCGCCTGAGCGACAGCTTGCGTGCCGGCGACGAGACATCGTGCGGCGGACCTGCATAAGCCTTGATCAGCAAACGGCCGCTTTGGCGCCTGATATTTGTGGCGAAAACCGCGATGTCGTCATGCGCAGCCGTGCTTAGTGCGGATTCGTCGGGCGCGAAGTCGATGCGCAGCAGGGCCGATTCAGGGGGCGGCAGCGGCGTTTCGGCGGCCTTGGCCGTGAAAGCAACCGTCAGGACGATGGCGAGTGCCGCAAAGCCAATCCGGTTGTGAAAGATCATGCGGTCATCCGTGGGCGGGCATCGAGCGGGCAGAGCAACGCGGTTCGCGGCACAGTCTAGGCCTGTTCGCATCTAGCGAACAGACCCAGACCCCGAATGGCGTCTAGGCAGGGAATCGGGCGGAAATAGGGCTGTGCGCAGCAACCGGCGCTCAATAGCCGTCGAAAAGAATGTCGACCCGGTCGGACGCGGCATTTGCGGTGTCGGTGTTACCCATGCCACTTGCGCGCACGCGGCCGGTGCTCATGCCCTGTTCGATCAGCGCCTGCTGGACGGCCAGCGCGCGCTGCATGGCGAGGTCCGCCGCGTTCGCGTCGCCGCCGCGCGATCTGTCGGCATAGCCCCTGATCTCGACATTGCCGACACGTTTGTCAAAGGCGTACACGAAGCCGGCGACCTGATTGCGGGCGCTGAGGTCGAGTCCTGTTTCGCCGGGTTGGAAATAGATGCGCGCCAGCGTCCCCTCGGGCAGGGTGTCGGGCGTATAGGGATAGAAGGCGTCGCGCGGCCGAAATTCATCCCGGGCATTGTCGCGCGGCTGTGCCGGTCCGGCAGACGATGATGCCGGGGCTGGAGCGGTCAAGGTGCCGAGGGGCTGTCGAATGTCACCACCGAGC
>JAUXOE010000002.1 GCA_030682415.1 Parvibaculum sp. | reverse complement strand
GCAGCGGCGGCGCGGATGCTCGGCCTTCCGGCGCTCATTGTCATGCCGTCGGACGCACCGCGCCTCAAGATCGAACACACACGCGGCTTCGGTGCGGATGTCGTGCTCTATGACCGCGCGACGGAGGTCCGGGAAGAGATCGGGGCGCGGATCGCTGCCGAACGCGGCGCGGTCGTCGTGCGGCCCTATGACGATCCAGAGATCATTGCGGGGCAGGGCACCGTGGGGCTCGAGATTGCCGAAGACGCGGCGCGGCTTGGTATTGCGCTCGACGCGGTGTTGGTGCCGGCGGGCGGCGGGGGGCTTGCCGCCGGCACGGCGCTGGCGCTCGGCGCCACCATGCCCGATGCGAAAGTCTGGTGCGTCGAACCGCAAGGCTTCGACGATCACGCGCGCTCGCTGGCTGCGGGGCAGCGACTCGGCAACGAAGCGGGTGGCAAGTCTTTTTGCGATGCGCTGCTGGCGCCGATGCCGGGCGAACTCACTTTCGCGATCAATTCCGTGCGTCTTGCGGGCGGTCTGGCGGTGAGCGACACGGAAGTAGCGGTCGCGATGCGTTTCGCTTTCGAGGAGTTGAAACTGGTGGTAGAGCCCGGTGGCGCCGTGGCGCTGGCGGCGGTGCTGGCCGGGCGGTACGATGCGAAGGGCAAGTCGGTGGCACTGGTGCTGAGCGGCGGCAATGCCGATCCGGTGGCGTTTGCGCGTGTCCTCGCCGGCTAGCGGACCTCGTTCTCCCAGCGTTCGATGAGGCGGGCGAGGCGTTCCTCGATACGATCGAGGGCATTTGCGACGACGGCGATGCGCTTGCCGGTCAGTTCCTCATAGGCCGCAGCCATGAAGATGCCGCTGGCATGGGTCTCGATCTCGTCACAGAGGTCGGCGTCGGCGCCCTTGCCGCGCAACACCTCGGCGATTTCCTGCAGCCGTCCTGCGGCGCTCGCAATGTCGGTGGCGGCGCGGGCCGCGGCATCGGCGATGGCGGCAGGATCGGTGGCGGGTTCGTCAGGTCCAACCTCGGCAAATTCTGCTTGCGCTTCGGCCAGCGCGCGGGCGAGTTCCTGTGCCTCGTGATAGACGAAGCCGAGCCGGAGCCCCGCATCGGTTTCCCGCGCCAGTTTCTCGATCGCGCCAACGACCTCGGCGGCGCCAACTGCATGGCGGCGGGCGAATTCCTCCAGAAACCAGCGGCCGCGCGGGGTCTCGCGCACGGCCTGCTCGATGGCATCGTAGTCGTCCGGTTCCGGGGCGTAGGCGGGCTGGCTCATGGATGTGGCTCCGGGTGAGGCTTGCCGGGTCATTATCGGAGGCATTGCTTAACCGTTTGCTTCGCGCCCTTGCGAGAGGCTAGAGATGGCGGGGCCGGGCGTTCCGGCGAGGCGAAAGGACCGGATTTTGGCGCGCGAACTCCCCATCGATATCGAGACGGTCAAGGGTTTCATGGACGCGGAAGAGGGTTGGGCGCTGCATGAGGCAGCGCTGGAAGCCTCGCGGCGCGGCCCGGTGCTCGAGATCGGCTCCTATTGCGGCAAGTCGACGGTCTATATTGGCGTCGCCTGCCAGGCCAACAACGCCGTCCTCTACGCGCTCGACCATCACTACGGCTCGGAGGAAAACCAGCAGGGCTGGGAGCACCACGACGCGGCGCTCCATGATGCCGAGACCGGCCGCCTCAACACCTTTCCGCTATTCCGCCGGACGATGCGCCTGGCGAAGCTTGAAGACACGGTGGTGCCGCTGGTTGCGCCCTCCGAAGTCGCCTCGAAGGGCTGGGCGACGCCGCTGGCGATGGTGTTCATCGATGGCGGCCACGGCATGGAACCGGCGCTGACCGACTACCGCCTCTGGGCGCCGCGCGTGATGCCGGGCGGCCTCCTCGCCATTCACGACGTTTTCCCCGACCCGAAGGATGGCGGCCGCCCGCCCCACGAGATCTACAAGATGGCGCTGGCGTCGAACCTGTTTGCGGAAGAAAAGGCCGTGAAGAGCCTCAGGCTACTCCGCCGCCTCGGCTAGGGTGCGTTCGGCGAAGAGGCGCGCGGCGGGCGTCATGCCGGTCACGGCGTCGGTCGCCAGGATGACGGCGGCGGCCGTCCATGCCGGCTTCTCGGCCGGCCAGGCCACATCGTCCTCGAACTGATAGCCCATCCAGTAGGCGCCGCAATCGGCGCGCCATTGGTGCTGCCAGGAGAGCATCGCCTCGGCTTCCTTGCGCCGTCCGGCGACCAGCAGCGCCATGGTCAGCTCTGCGCTTTCGGCGACCGTCACCCAGGGTTGGTCGAGCACGCAGCGGCAGCCCTTGCCGTCGGCGACGAAGATGTCCCATTTCCAGTCGAGGCGCTTCCGGGCCGCTTCGCCGGTGACGACGCCGGCGAGGACGGGGTAGTACCAGTCCATCGAATAGCGGTCCTTCGGCTCCCAAGTGCGATCGAAGCGGTGCGGCTTGTCGCGCAGTGCCTCGCCGAGACGGGCGCGTGCGGCCAGCCAGTCGCGCGACGGTTCGCCCAGTTCGCGTGCGATGTGGGCGGCGCATTCGAGACTCTTGTAGATCGACGAGCAGCCGGTGATCAGCGCGTCGTCTTCCGGCGTGTGTGGATCGGCGGCCGACCAGCGGATGTCGCCATGCGGGCTCTGATGTGCCAGCACGAAGGAGATCGCAGCCTTCACATGCGGCCAAATGCCTGCCAGCCATTTGCGGTCGCGCGTGACGAGATAGTGATGCCAGGCACCGGTCGCGATGTAAGCGGCGAAATTGGTGTCGCGGATGTGATGGCCCGCTTCGTGTTCCTCGCCGGTGAAGCGTTGTTCGTCGTCGTCGAAGGGAACGGCGGAGCCGAGCTGGCCCCACCACGATCCGTCCTTCAACTGCGTCTCGGTGAGATAGCGGAAGGCGCGGCGCGCATGCTCGATTTCGCCGAGCACGGTCAGGCCCATCGCGGCTTCGGTGTGGTTCCACGGGTCGATGACGCCGCCGTCATACCAGGGGATTGCGCCGTTATCGCGCTGCAATTCCATAATGCGCGCGCGCGAGCCGGCGAAAAAATCATCCGGCACCGGATCGCCCCAGGTCAGATGCGCCATCACGCCGCTCCCTTGGTGAAATAGAGAACGACGCTCTTGCCCATCAGCGGTCCGGCGAGCTTTTCAAGTGTCCGTGTCAGCCACGGGCCCTCGAGAATGTCCCATTCGAGAAAGCGCTTGTAGAGATTGACGAGGCGCACATCCTCACGCTTCACGCCGACGGCGCATTTCAACCACCAGTAAGGCGAATGCAGGCCATGCGCGAAATGACGATGGAAGAAGGAGAGTCCGCGTTTCTCGACGGCATCTTTCAGCTCGCTCTCCTGAAAGATGCGGACATGGCCGCCCGGTTCGTTGTGATAATCGTCGGAAAGCTTCCAGCACACCCATTCGGGGAAGAAGCGGGGCACGCTGATGGCAAGTGTGCCGCCGGGCTTCAGGATGCGGTCGATTTCGGCGACCGCCTGCTTGTAGTCCGGGATGTGTTCCAGCACTTCGGAGCACACGATCTTGTCGAAACTCGCATCGGGAAAGGGCAGCGACAGCGCATTGCCGACCGATAGCGAGAAGGCGCGCCTTGTCTCAGGGTCCATGTCGGGGCAGGTGCCGAAGCCGTCGCGCGTGCGCTTCACGTCCTCGAAGCCGAGATCGATCCCGACCACGTGGCATTCGGCGTGGTAATACATGGCATGGACATGCCGGCCGGCGCCACAACCGAGGTCGAGCGCGCGCTGGCCGTCCCTAAGCCCGAGCACGTTCAAGTCGATGGTCTGCATCTGCGATTGTCTGCCTGTATATCTCGACGCATTCGCGCGCCGCACGTTCCCATTTGAATTTGGCGAGGATGCGCTCGCGCCCGGCCTGGCCGTAGCGCGCCCGCATGTCCGGATCGTCGAGCATCGCGGCAATGGCGCGTGCGAGCGCCGGCGGATTGGAATGCGGCACAATGATGCCGGCATCGCCGACGACTTCGGGCAGCGAGCCGCCATCGGTCGCGATGACGGGCGTCCCGCATGACATGGCCTCACCGCAGGGGAAGCCGAAGCCTTCATAGACCGAGGGCGACACGGCGATGGTCGCCTCGTTGTATATCCGCGTGATGTCGTCGTCGCTGACACCGCTGACGAATTCGACCTTGTCCATGATCCCGAGCGTGCGCAGTTCGTAAGAAGTGTTGCCTTCGCGCAGGCGGCCGATGACGCGTAGTTTCAGGCCGGGTCGCGTCTTTAGCAGTTCCGCGTAAGCGCGGATCAGGTAGATCAGACCCTTCAGCGGCACGTCGGCGCTGGCGCAGGCGACGATGAGGTCGTCTCGGCGCTTCACTTCTGGCATCGGACAGAACTGGATATGGTCTATGCCGTGCAGCACCAGCCGAGTCTTCGAAATGTCGACGCCAAACTCGCGCGCGACGTCGCGGCGCGTGCTTTCAGAGACGACGATCAGCGGGTCGAGTTGCCGCGCCACCTTGATTTGCATGTTGAGAAAGGAATACCAGCGGCGCTTCAGCAGCTTCAGTTGCAGTGTGCGCGCGTGGTCGATGTCGATGCGCCGGTCCATCGTGATCGGGTGGTGGATCGTGCCGACGGTCGGCAAGCCCATGTCGCGGATTTTCAAGAGGCCCCAGCACAGCGTCTGGTTGTCGTGGCAGACATCGTAGTCCGCGACGGTCCCGCGTACATAGCGCGCCATGCGCTCGCCGAACGTATAGGGCTCCGAGAAACCACCGGTCGCGTGGCTCCACCATTCGAAGAGGTCGATCGGTGAGGCCAACATCCAGGGACGGATCGATTTGATCGGGTGCGGGTTGGCGTAAAGGTCGAGCGAGGGAAGCTTGATCAGCTTCACGCGCGGGTCGATTTCGGGATAGGGGGGGCCCGAGATCACGTCGACTTGATGGCCGAGTTCGACCAGTGCCTTGGCAATGTGGCGCATATAGACGCCCTGGCCGCCGGTGGTCGGGTTCGAGCGATAGCTCGGCAGCAGGATGCGCAGCGGCCGGTCGCCGGAAATGGCGGCGAGCTTCGGTGCGTCGGTTGTGGATTTTTTCGCGGGCCCGGCCAGCGCGTTATCCGTCTCATTGCGCTCCAGCGCCTGCGACATACAGATTTCCTCGGTCTCTATTTGATGCGCGCCGAAGGCGGCGTCCGGATGGGCCGGAGGGGGTATACCCCATATTGCGCCGCATTAAAGCGCGGCGGATCATAACGGCATAGGGGCAAGGCAACAACCCGCTAACAAAAATGTAAGCGAGGGGCATTCCGGGCCCCAATTCAAGCCTCAGTTCAGGCGTTGCCGGGGCGTCGCGGTCTCTTCGTCGGGGTCCGGCGCCGTGCCTGACTGGTGATGGACGATCAGCCAGCCCTCGCCGCTGCGAATGAAGATGTTGGTCGCCAGCAGGTAGTCCGGGCCGATGCGCTCGTAACAGATGACGACGCCCGTGTCGCCGTGAAGGCTGGCGCGTGCCCGCAAGCACTCGATATTGGGGCTTGCCGGCCCGGTCAGGATCGCCTGCCAGCTTTGCAGCACCGCATCGCGCCCCTCGACGGGCGGCCAGCCCGGATGCAGGCACGTCACCTGTTCGACATCGGCCCAGAGCGCGCCCATCAGCGTCATGTCGCGCCCGGCAAAGGCACGATAGAAGGTTTCGTTTGCAAACAGCAGGGCAGCACGGTCGCGGGCAAATGTCATGCGGGTGCCGGATCTGAAAGCCAAGCTCACAGTCTAGCAGGCTTTCACAGGCCCGCGAGTATTGGCGTTCCGCTCGTTTTCTCTTGAAAGAACGAGACATAGCCGACGGAAATAGCCACGAGGTCCGAGGCGAAGACCACGACCAGCCACAGTCCGAGGGGTGAGCGCAAGTCGAACGCCGGATTGCGCCAGACTAGCCAGGCGAGCAGCGGCGTCCAGAGCAGCATATGGCTCAGAGACGTCACGCCGTTGGCGCGCACCATGTCGAGGAGCAGAAGATTGGCCAGCCACGCGGCCAGAATTGCCCGCGCCGCGAAATGCCGGAAGAAAAAGAACACCGCCAGCGAATTGACCAAGATCAGCCAGCCGAGAAAGGCGTGCGGCAAGGCGGGATCGGCGAGGAGGTGCTCCATCCATTCCATGCCTGTCCACCCCCCGCGATCAAAATGACCAATTGATACAATATGGTCATTTTGATCATTTTGGGGCAGGCGGCAAGTCACATCGGCGCGAGATTCAGCTGAAACGGCGTTTCAGCCAATCGACCATCAGCCGGTTCAACTCGTCGGGCTTTTCCGACTGGGTCCAGTGGCCGCAATCGGCGATTACGTGCTTTTCGAGGTCGGGGATGTGGTTCTCCATGCCGACCGTCAGTTCGGGGCGGAGCACGATGTCGTCGGCGGCCGAAATCATCAGGCAAGGAACGTCGATCTTTTCGGTCTGACCTTCGGTCAGTTGCCAGTTGCGCGTGAAGTTGCGGTACCAGTTGATGCCACCCTCGAAGCCCGATTTCTCGAAGGCCTTGGTGTAGTAATCGAGTTCTTCCGCATTCAGCAGTTGCGTGCCGAGCCAGCTGCTTTCGTCGGTGTCGAAGCTCTTCAGGAAGGAGAGGTTCTTCTGATCGGCGGGCAGGGCATCGAAGTCGGCGAGCTTCATCGCGCTCTTGCGGTACCAGAAACGCATAGAGCGGGCGACATCGGCATCGAAAATCTTTTCCGCGACGCCGAACTTCTGGAAATAGACGATGTACATGTCTTCGCCGAAGACCATGCGCATGCCGGCGATCGGGTCGATGGGACCGCGCGGAATGAAGGGCGTGTTGACGCCGATGACGCCGGCGACGCGGTCCGGGTGGCGCAGCGCCATCTGCCAGGTGACCATGCCACCCCAATCGTGTCCGGCGAAGACGGCCTTGTCGATACCGAGGGCGTCAAGCATGCCGGCAAGATCGTCCGTCAGATGGGCGATGTCGTAGAGCGACACCGCATCCGGCCCCTTTGGCCCACCTGTATTGCCGTAGCCGCGCTGATCCGGCGCGATGGCACGGAAGCCCGCGCCCGCGACGGCGGGAAGCTGATGACGCCAGGAGTATCCAAGTTCCGGAAACCCGTGGCACATCACGATGGGCAGGCCGTCCTTCGGGCCTTGCTCATAAATGGCCATCCGGATGCCGTTTGTCTCGACATAGTGTGGCTCGGGAAATTTCATCGCCCTGTTTCTTTCCTGCTTGGAGGGAAGCGTGATTTCTATGCGGCCTTCAGCCGTTCCGCGTCGGCAGTTGGCGACAGTCCCAGTGACGTCAGCATTTCGCCGCGATCGGGCCCGAGTTTCGGCGGGTAATACGCAGCATTGCGTTTCTTGCCGCGCGCCCAGGTGAACAGAATCTTGGCGATATTGCGCGGATCGCGCAGCCACAGGTTCGGACGATCAACCATATGAAAGGCGCGCATGAATGTGCGCAACAATTCGACGTCGCCGCGAAGCGCCGGTGTGATCGCGTCTTCGGCAAAACTCTTGATGAGCCGCGCCTTCAGTCCCGGTTTGTAGTCAGGATCGATCGCATTGCGCGCCCGCTTGATGGCTGACAGATCCTGCTTGACCATGTCGTCATAGTACTGACGCAGATCGACGGCGAGGCGCTTGTGGTAGTAGACGGCGCGCGCGGCGGCTTCCGGCAGGTCGAGTGCATCGCGCAACGCCTCGGCGGCGATGGCAGCGAAAGAGCAGCCGCGTCCATAGAGTGGATTGGTGCGGATAACACTGTCGCCGATCGGGAAAAAGCCGAGCACACGCGGCTCGTCCTTCACGACCAGATGCCGCCAGCGGCTGATCAGTTCGCCCATGCCGAAGACGCGGCTGACGGATTGCGATGTCTCGGGCGAGGTCCAGCGGGCGATACCCGGCAATTGTGCACAGATGCCATCGAAGATTTCGGGGCGCACGACGGCCTTGCGTATTTCGATTTCGATCTCCGGCACCGCCAGCGTGATCGAGAAGCAGCCATTGTCGGCGGGGAACACGCCATATTTGATAAAGCCGAGATCGCCCGCGCCGGGTACCTTGCCGCGTTCGGGCTCCGTAACGCCGTCCCGCAGCCGGTAGTGTCGCGTGAAATAGAGGATGCCCGCGCGCTCGTTTTCTTCCGGGATGCCGGCGCCCGCTTCGTTGAGCCAGTCGATCGCCTGACTGTTCTTTCCGGCAGCATCGATCACGATGTCGGCCGGCCAGTCGCGTCGCGCCCCGTTCTGCTCGACAGTGACACCGGTGACGCGAAGCGTGCCGTCTTCGCGGCCGGTCAGAAGACCGCGCACCAGCGCGCCGGTCTCAAAGCGGATGCCGGGCTGGCGCGCCGCATAGCGACGCATCACCAGCTCGAGCGTCGTCCGGCGGCTGGTCAGGATCGTCATGTCCTTGTCGCCCGGCGCCGGAACGTAGCGCGCGCGCATTGCGTGGGAGAGATTGTCGGCGAAGACGAGCTCGCGGCAGCCGGCCGCCAGCAGATCTTTCATCAACTCGGGGTAATTGTCGCGGATCAGCATGTGCAGTCGCGCCAGGAAAGCATGGCTGTGACGCAGATGGCCGACGCCCCCTTGCGCTCCCAATGATCGAAGGCTTCGTCGGCCGAGGTCTCGGGCGGGGGCGGGTCGCGTTCGAGGATCGTCACTTCGCGGCCCACGCGGGCCAGCGCCAGCACGGTCGACAGACCGGCGATGCCGCCGCCAACCACCAGAATCCGTTCACCCATGCTCTCGCCTCCGCCTCGACCCTTGGCCCCGGCAGGAAAATAGACTGCAGTCTATTTTATTACAAGAGGTGGCGGCTCAGCTGCCGCTCTTCATGGTCCAGGCCGAGAGGGCAAGCGCCAGCCAGCCGGCCAGAAAGCCAATGCCGCCAATCGGCGTCACCAGTACCAGCATGCGGCTGCCGGTAAGGCCGAGATAGTAGAGCGAGCCGGAAAAGAGGATCGTGCCGATGAGGAAGGCCCAGCCGGCCGCCTGCGCGAAGGTGCCGCCGCCTTGCGCCGCAGCCCAGGCGACAGCGAACAGCGCCAGTGCATGATACATCTGGTAGCGCGCGCCGGTTTCAAAGGCGGCCAGTTCCGCCGGGCCGACACGCGCTTGCAGCCCATGCGCCGCGAAGGCGCCAAGCGCCACCGAAACGAGCCCGCTCAGCGCGCCGATGGCCAACCAGAGCCGCATGTGATTTTCCTCCGCCATATGCCTGCCTCCGAAGCATCGGGCAAATCAGGCCCGCGCGCA
>JAUXOE010000239.1 GCA_030682415.1 Parvibaculum sp. | reverse complement strand
GAATTCGTCGTAGGAACTTTCGACCCAGCCCGGCTTCCAGAACAGCACGTCGAGATGCACCACCGGCAGGGCGAGTTTCTCGCCCAGCGCGCGGGCGAGTGTCGACTTGCCGCCGCCGGAGCAGCCGATGACCAGGATGCGTTTCATCCCTTCTTGCTGTGGCAGACCGCCTGGAGCTTGTTGCCTTCGGGGTCGCGCACATAAGCGCCGTAATAGTTCGGGTGGTAGTGCGGGCGGAGGCCCGGTTCGCCTTCGCTGGTGCCGCCCATTTCCAGCGCCCTGGCGTGGAAGGCGTCGACGGCGGCGCGGGAAGGCGCGAGGAAGGCCACATGGCCGCCATTGCCCGGGACATGCGCCTTGCCGTCGAAAGGCTTCAGCACAAAAACTTTCGGGCCTGTTGCCGTGCCGTAAGAGGCCGTGCCCGGCACCTTGAAGAAAGGCTCGATGCCGAGCGTTGCCAGCACCGCATCGTAGAAGGCAGCCGCCTTGTCCGGGTCTTGCGAGCCGATGGTGACATGACTGAACATCGAATTCGCTCCGTTGTTGCCACGCGATCGCTGCCTAAAAGGCGAATTCCTTGAAGACCGGGTCGACCGAGCCGTTCCAGCGGCCGTGATAGAGGGCCAGCAGTTCTTCGGCCGGGGTGATGCCGGTTTCGACGATCTTCTCGACCGCGTGAAGATGGATCGCTTCGGTTCCGCCGACGCCGTCGCCATTGGCGCGGGCGTCGAGGCCGGCGCGGGAGAGTTCGACGGCGCGGCGCGCGACATCGAGCAGCGTGCCGCCGCGGAAGGGTGTCTTCAGCGCCAGTCTCGGCACGTCGTCGCGCAGTTTCTGACGCTCCTCGTCGGTCCAGTCCTTGACGAGATCCCAGGCGGCGTCGAGCGAGGACTGTTCGTAAAGCAGGCCGACCCAGAAGGCCGGAAGCCCACAGATGCGGGCCCAGGGGCCGCCATCGGCGCCGCGCATTTCCATGTAGTTCTTGATGCGCGCCTCGGGGAAGATCGTCGTCAGATGATTGTTCCAGTCGCCGCGCGTCGGTACTTCGCCGGGCAGTGCCGGCAGGCGGCCTTCGAGGAAATCGCGGAAGCTCTGCCCGGTCGCGTCGATATATTTGCCGTCGCGGTAGACGAAATACATCGGCACATCGAGGGCGTAGTCGACATAACGCTCGAAGCCGAAGCCCTGCTCGAAAACGAAGGGGATCATGCCCGACCGCGCCCGGTCGGTGTCGGTCCAGACATGCGAGCGGTAGGAGAGATAGCCGTTGGGCTTGCCTTCGGTGAAGGGCGAATTGGCGAAGATCGCGGTTGCGACCGGCTGCAGCGCAATGGCCACGCGCAGCTTCTTCACCATGTCGGCTTCCGACGAGAAGTCGAGGTTCACCTGCACCGTGCAGGAGCGGTACATCATGTCGAGCCCCATGGTCCCGACCTTTTTCATGTACTCGGTCATGATCTTGTAGCGGCCCTTGGGCATGACCGGAATTTCGTCGCGCCGCCAGTTGGGCGTGAAGCCCAAACCCAGAAAGCCGATGCCGTGTTCGTCGCCGACTTCCTTGACCTGAGCCAGATGATCGTGCAGTTCGGAACAAGTCTGGTGCAGGGTTTCGAGCGCCGCACCCGAGAGCTCGAACTGGCCGCCCGGTTCAAGCGAGACGTTGCCGTGGCCCTCGCTTTCGAGGCCGATGATGTGTTCGCCTTCCATCACCGGCTGCCAGCCGAAACGCGTCAGGCCCTCCAGCATGGCGCGGATGCCGTGGTCGCCGCCATAGGGGATCGGCGTCAGGTTTTTCACGCAGAAGGGAAATTTCTCGTGCTCGGTGCCGATGCGCCAGTCGGATTTCGGCTTGTTGCCGCGCTCCAGCGCAGCCACAAGATCGCGACGGTCGGTGATGGGCTCGGGCCCGGCGACGAGTATGCTCATGCGAGCCCCTTTGTTCCTCCGCGGACCTTGTTATGGTTTCGGGGGACATCAGCCCATGACCCCGATCCGGTCCTTCGCGTCGCCCAGATGTAGGAGCGGGATTCACGGCTGACAAGCGCAAATCTCGGTCGCGACTTATACTTATTCTACAGACCGGGCCCGGAAAGCGGGGCCGGCTGCGACATGGCATCGTTCTCTTCCCCGGCATGTGAGAGGATCGGCCCGAACAGCAAAGGAGCGTCCCCATGCGGCTCGGTATTCTGACAGGAGGCGGCGATGTGCCGGGATTGAATTCCTGCATCAAGGCGGTGACGCGGCGCGCGGCCGAACTGGGCTGGGAGGTGGTGGGCTTCCGGCGCGGCTGGGCGGGGCCGATGAACTACAATCCCGACGATCCGGAGGGGAGCGAACAACATCTGATGCGGCTCGGCACGGAAGCGGTGCGCACCATCGACCGCGAGGGCGGCACGATCCTGCATACGACGCGCACCGATCCGCAATGGATGGTCGAGGCGAAGCTGCCCGATTTCCTGAAAGGAAAATTCAAGCCCTCCGACAAGGGCACTGTCGACACCACGCCGCACATCTTGCGCGTGTTCGAGCATCTCGGCATCGATGTGATGGTGACGATCGGCGGCGACGGCACGCTGGCCTATGCCGCACAGCTTCACAGCGAGGGCATGAAGATCGTCTCGATCCCGAAGACGATGGACAATGACGTGTTCGGCACCGATTACTGCATCGGCTTCTCGACGGCCGTTTCGCGGTCGGTCGAGCATATCAACGCACTCAGGACCTCGACGGGCAGCCATGAACGCATCGCGGTGGTGGAGCTCTTCGGCCGACATTCGGGCGAGACGGCGCTGATCGCCAGCTATCTTGCCGATGTCGACCGCGCCATCATTGCCGAGGTGCCCTTCGATGTGGCGAAGCTCGGCGAGATGCTGGCGGCGGACCGGATGGCCAATCCCGCGGGCTACGCGATGGTGGTGATCTCGGAAGGCGCCACGATGGAAGGCGGCGAGACGCTGACCCATGGCGCGGCGGACGAATATGGCCGCAAGCGGCTCGGCGGCATCGGCCATCTGGTCGGCGAGGAACTGACGCGGCTGACAGGCATCGACACGATCACCCAGTCGCTCGCTTACCTCATGCGCGCCGGGCCGCCCGATGCGCTCGATCAGATGGTGGCGAAAAGCTTCGGCACGCTGGCCGTGCAGGAGATCGCGGCCGGCCGCACCGGCTTCATGACGGCGCTGCGCGACGGCAATTACGCGACCGTGCCGGCCGCGACCTGCACCAGCGGCGGCAAGCGCGTCGATGTCGATGCCTTCTACGACCGCGACGCCTATCGCCCGCGCATCGCGCATGTGAAGGGCAAGCCGATGTTTCTCTATTGAGGCTGTTCCGCCCGCCACTGGAGGCGGACGGGACGACACACGAGAAAATTCCGATCAGGTGCGGGGACGCGAGCCCGGCCGCTTCAGCTGCATGGTCTGGCGGCCTTCTTCATTGTCGCCGATGACCTGGAAGCCGAGGCGCTCATAGAGCGAATGGGCGTCGTTGGTGGAGAGCATGATGCGCGTGACGGAAGCGAGCGCCGGGTCGTTGACCATCGTCTCGACGATCCATTTGCCGCGACCATCGCCCCGGTGAACGGGCAGGATGTAGTCATCGCTCATCCAGGCGTAGCGCGCATTTTCCGTGACCATGCGGCCGAAACCCGCCTGCTCGCCGTCCGGCGAATAGAGTCCATAGGCGCGCGAGTTGACGATGCTGGTCCAGAGAACATCCGGCGGCACTTCGCTGGCCCAGTAGGTGGCCCCGAGCATCTTCAGGATGGACTCCTTGTCGAGCCGCGACTTGTCGGTGTTGATCTCGAAACCGTGGCGGCTCCAGGACGAAACGTCGGACGAACTCATACGCTTACTCTCTGTTTTTACTTGTTGTTCCGGCTATACGGCTCCCGCGCGTTGAGCATAGGTCCAGGCTTCCTGTGCGAGCGGCCGCACATTCTGCGCCATCTGTTTGGCATGTTCGCTTGATGCCGTTCCGTCCCTCACCCGCCCCGCGATTCCCTGCAGGATACCGGCAAGCCGGAAGAAATTATACGAAAAATAAAAATCGAGATTCTCGATTCCGCCGGGGCGATTCGTCCGCTCACAGTACATCGCGATGTATTCGTCGAGCGTCGGAATGCCCAGTTCCTTCAGATTGGCCGTCCGGATCGAACCGGTGCCGCCGCCGGTGCCCTGGCCGGGCATCACCCATTGCATCAGGCTGTAGGTGAAATCGCCGAGCGGGTGGCCGAGCGTCGACAGCTCCCAATCGAGCACGGCAATCACCTTCGGCTCGGTCGGATGCAGGACCGTGTTGTCGAGGCGGTAGTCGCCATGGACGATGGAATTGGAGTCCTCCTGCGGCACATTGGCGGGGAGCCATTCCATCAGGCGGTTCATCTCCGGAATGGATTCGGTTTCGGAGGCCACATATTGTTTCGACCAGCGCGAAATCTGGCGGGCGAAATAATTTCCCGGCTTGCCGAAATCGCCAAGGCCGATTTTTTCGTAATCGACCGTATGGAGGCGCGCCAGCGTGTCGTTGAGCGTCTCGTAGATCTTCCGACGCATGGCGGGCTCGAGGCCCGGCAACAGCGGCTCCCAGAGTACGCGGCCCTCGACCATGTCCATGATGTAGAACATGGTGCCGATGACGCTGTCGTCGTCGCAGAGACAGAAAGTGCGCGGCGCCGGGAAACCGACGCCGTGAAGCGCGGTGATGACCTTGTATTCGCGATCGACGGCATGGGCCGACGGCAGGAGCTTGCCCGGCGGCTTGCGTCGCAGCACATATTTTTTCGACGGCGTGACGAGCTGATAGGTCGGGTTCGACTGACCGCCCTTGAACTGACTGACCGTCAACGGACCCTTGAAGCCGTCGACATGGGCTGCCATGTAGTCCTCAAGGCGCTTCTCGTCGAATTTGTGCGTGTCGGCCACTTCCTTGGTGCCGGAAAACTGCTCCTGCCGGCTTTCGGTCGTGTCGGTCATGGTGTTTTTCTCCCCGTGTCGTCTTTTCTTGTTCGGATGCTGTCAGGCGTTCTGCTTCTCGCGCTCGATGGCGCGGTAGCCGATGTCGCGGCGGCAGAAGCCTTCGGGCCAATCGATCAACGCGACGGCGCGATAGGCGCGCGCCTGGGCTTCAACGGTGCTGGCGGCAGTCGCGGTGACGTTGAGCACACGTCCGCCCGTGGCGAGGATACGGCCGTCCTCGGCCTTCGTACCGGCATGAAAGATTTCGACGCCCTGGATGGCACCGGCCGCATCGAGACCCCTGATCTCGGTGTTCTTTTTGTAATCGCCCGGATAGCCGTTCGCGGCCATGACGACGGTGAGCGCCACCTCGTCTTTCCAGCGCAGGGCGGCCGAGGCGAGCGTGCCGTCATGCGTCGCCATCAACAGGGGCAGCAGATCGCAGTCGAGGCGCGTCATCAGAACCTGCGTCTCCGGATCGCCGAAGCGGGCATTGTATTCGATCAGCTTCGGGCCGTCCTTTGTCAGCATCAGGCCGGCATAGAGGACGCCCTTGAAGGGCATGCCTTTCTCACGCATGGCGCGGACCGTCGGTTCGACAATCTCGCGCATGGCACGGGCGCAAAGCCCCGGCGTCATGACGGGCGCCGGCGAATAGGCGCCCATGCCGCCGGTGTTGGCGCCCTTGTCGCCGTCGAAGACGCGCTTGTGGTCCTGCGCGGTGGCCAGCGGCAGGGCCGTCTTGCCGTCGCAGAGCACGAAGAAGCTCGCTTCCTCGCCTTCGAGAAACTCCTCGACCACCACTTCGGCGCCGGCCGCACCAAAACGGCCGGAGAAGATTTCGTCGACGGCGGCTTCAGCCTCCGCCGAGGTGAGCGCGACGATGACGCCCTTCCCTGCCGCGAGGCCGTCGGCCTTGACGACGATCGGCACGCCTTTCTTGCGGATGAAGTCCTTCGCCTTCGCCGCATCGGAGAAACGGCCGTAAGCCGCTGTCGGGATGTCCCACTCAGCGCAGAGATCCTTGGTGAAGCCCTTGGAGCCCTCAAGCTGCGCGGCGGCGGCGGAAGGGCCGAAACTGGCGATGCCCTCGGCGTCGAGACGGTCGACAAGACCAGCGACCAGCGGGTCTTCGGGGCCGACAACGACGAAGCCGATGCTGTTGGCGCGGCAAAAGGCGACAATACCGTCGAAATCGACAGGCGCGAGCGCCACACATTCAGCGACCTGCGCGATGCCGCCATTTCCCGGCGCGCAATAGAGCGTGTCGCAAAGCGGGCTCTGGCGGATTTTCCAGCACAGCGCATGTTCACGGCCGCCCGAGCCGATGACGAGAATGTTCATGGGGTCTCAACTCCCGGAAGAGGCGGGCGGGCCGCCCAGAAA
>JAUXOE010000237.1 GCA_030682415.1 Parvibaculum sp. | reverse complement strand
GCGCCATAGACGGCGGCGCGGGCGGCATGGGCTTCGCGGTTTTCGGGTTCGGCCAGCGTTGCCGCCTCGGCGAGGTGACAGGCGAGGCGCATCTCGGCTTCGGTGCCGGCGGCGGCCAGTTCCTCCGCCCGCTGAACAAGTCTGGCGACGCCGCCGGCGAGTGCCGCCAGTTCACGGGCCAGCGCCGCGTCGGGCGCCGGCTTGAGGTTTGCCGGGTTGCCGTCATACCAGCCGCCATAGAGGCGCCAGATATTGTGCAGGATGAATTCGGGCTCGTCATAGACCGGCTTCAGGTAAGGCTTGTCCATGTAATGCGCCGGCAGCTTGACGCCGTGGACGATGTCGTCGAGGCGGGCGCCTTCATTCATCATGTCGAGGGCGCGGGAAACGAGAAACTCGAGGGCCGAGGCGATGGTGTCGAGGACGCCGGCGATGCGGGCGCGGCCGGCGATGGGGAGACCATGGGCGGGGAGCAGCAGCTCCGGCTCGCGGGCGGCCATTTCGCGCAGCGCCTTTGCCCATTCGAGCGGGTAGCGCTGGACCTTTTGCGGGTTGCCGGCATTGGGAAAAACCCAAGTGACGAAATCGCCGGAGCAGATCGCCTTGTGCTCCGGTATCCAGGCCCAGAGATGATCGTCGGTTTCGCCGATCGCATGAAAAAGCTCGAAACGCGTGTCGCCGGCGCGGAATTCCATCCGTTCACGGAAGGTGGTGTCGGGCTCGACCCAGGGATCGGGACCGAAGCGGCGCGGGCCCGGCACCCCCTGCCCGCCCATGCGCAATTCGGTGGCCGGCGCAAACTGGCGGGCATTGATGGTGAAGTTGTAGCCATTGGTCATTTCGTAGCGGCGGAAGCGCGGGCTGACATTTTCGTGGGCCAGGATTTGCGGGCGGCGCGCGCCCGCGTCGCAGGCCTCGCAGAGAAAGGCGCCGGTGCCGCCGACATGATCGGCATGGCCGTGGGTGTAGCAGATGTGGGAGACGGGCTCCTTCGTCCAGCCGCGCAGCGATTTCAGCACGCCTTGCCCAAAGGCTTCGAGGCTGGTGTCGAAAAGCACCAGCCCGTCGCCGCTCTTGAAGGCGACGACATGGGAGAAGGCCTCGATCAGCGCGATGCCCGGCGCGATTTCCGAGAGCTCGGTGGTCGGCCGGTTGACGAGACCGGCGCCTTCGTAAATGTCGTTGTCGATGTAGCGCGCGGATGTCGCCAGAAGATCGGCCATGGGGTGCTCCCTCGGGTTTTGCGGCAGCGTCGGACAGGCGGACGGGTTTGTCGACAGGTTTGAGGGCGGATTCCGCGTGGCGGAAAGGAGGGAAGGGAAGGAAGGGACTCACGCGGAGGCGCGGCCTGTCCTCCGTAGCTGCGAAGCAGCGAAGGAGGAAGGCGCGGAGAAGATTTGGCACGCGAAGACGCGAAGGCGCGAAGAGGAAAGAAGAAGGGGTTCACGCAGAGGCGCAGAGACGCAGAGGTGCCGAATAGGGGGGTCCGGCACGGGCCAAGGCGAGCCGGATTTTCCTGGCGGGCACTGTCAGGATTCTGGCGCTTCCGCCTTCGCCAAGGCTACGGCGGACAAGACGGCGGACAGGTCGCGCCGGCTCGGCAAAGACGAAGAAGGCAAAGGCGGTGTGCGCCACGCCCCAAACGAGGCCCCCTCACCCTTCCCAACGATGCGGCTTACGCCGCATCGCCGGGCCCCTTCCCTCTCCCCAAGGGGAGAGGGAAAAACACGGGGCATGCGTGCGCGGATTATTGCGGCTTCAGGCCGAGCATCTTGCCGATGACATTGTCGAGGGTGCGTTTGGAGGCCACCGCCATCAGGATTTTTTCGGCGAGGCGGCCCTTGACGGCGGCGTAGCGGATTTTCGGCTTCGGTGTCGTCAGGGCCTTGTGGATCAGCTGGCCGAGCGTTTCGGCCGGCAGGCCGTTGCGGCCCTGGTCGATGAAGACCTTCTGGAATTTCTCGAGGATCGGCAGATAGGGCGAGTTGCCGTAGCGGGCGATGTCGATGTCCTCGGCCTTGTCCCAGATGGCGGTCTTGACCGGACCGGGGCCGATGACGATGACGTCGATGCCGAACAGCATCAGCTCGCGGCGCAGCGCTTCGGAAAAACCTTCCAGCGCGAATTTCGAGGCCGCATAGGGGCCGATGAAGGGCATGGCGCGGATGCCGCCGACCGACGAGATGTTGACGATGCGGCCGGGGGTGCCGTTCAGCGATTTGTTGGCGCCGAGCAGCGGCGCGAAAGCCTGGGTCACCAGCAGCGGGCCGATGAGATTGACGTCCATCTGTGTACGGAAGTCGGCCGGGTCGACCTCGAGCAGCGGGCCGGAGACGGCGATGCCGGCATTGTTGACGAGGCCGGCCAGCGTTTCGCCCTTCAGCGCCGTGCGCACTTCGGCCGCGGCCGTGCGGACGGCCGCCTCATCGGTGACGTCGAAGACGAGGGGCGTGAACTTGTCGCCGAATTGCGTTTTCAGCCTGTCGGCGTCGGCCTGTTTGCGGACCGAGCCGAAGACATGGAAGCCCTTCTGTAGAAGGGTTTGCGTGGCGGCGTGGCCGATGCCGGTCGAGACGCCCGTGACGACGATGGATTTCATGTCTTCCTCCCCGATGACCGAAGAAGCTAAGTTGATCATTCCCCGTCAAAGATCAAGGTCGTATCTGACCCAGTTCTTCGCCTCGCCGAGCTTGTCGTAGAGGGCACGGGCGGTTGTGTTGGCGGCATCCGTCTGCCAGTAGAGGCGCAGCCAGCCTTCGGCGCGGCCGCGATCGGCCAGCGCCTCGATCAAAGCACGGCCGGCGCCGCGGCCCCTTGCGGCCTCGTTCACATAAAGGTCTTCGAGATAGCAGACGGGCTTCGGGCTCCATGTGCCGGCGTGAAGGAGCGCATGGGCAAAGCCGAGGACTTCGCCCGCACTTTCGGCGATCAGGCCGATATGGTTCGGTGCGGGGCCGAGAAAGCGCGCCCAGGTGTCTTCGCTCGTTTCGGACGGCAGCGATGTTTCGTAGAAGGCGAGATAGGCCGCCCACATGACGTCCCATGCCGCGCGGTCGGCGGCGGCGAAGGGACGTGTACGGATGATGATTTCGGTCATGGCTGCGATGATGGCCGGTGTGCATGGGGCGAGGCAGTGCATTTGCCAAAAACAAAGGTGTCATCCCGGCGGAAGCCGGGAACCATTGGTTCCCTCAGCAAGCGCGATTGTGCATGGCGCAGACGCCAATGCGCTTCATAGAAGGCCGCAGCAAGAGGCACTGCGAGTGGGCCCCGGCTTTCGCCGGGGTGACACTGTTTGGTTTGGCGGGTGCAGCATCCGTCAATTTGCGATGCTCGCCTATGACGCGGTGGCGCCGCCGTCGATGACCATGGTCTGGCCGGTCATGAAGGCGCCGGCGGGGCTCGCCAGGAAAACCGCGGCGCCGGCGATTTCGTCGGGCATGCCGATGCGCTTCAGCGGCGCGCCGGCGGTCGAGCGTTCGAGGATTTCGGGATTGTCCCAGAGCGCCTTGGCAAAATAGGTCTTGATCAGGCCCGGCGCGATGCAATTGACGCGGATATTCTGCGGGCCGTATTCGACCGCGAGATTGCGCGCCAGCTGCATGTCGGCGGCCTTCGAAACGCAATAGGCGCCGAGGATCGGCGAGCCGCGCAAGCCGCCGATCGAGGAGACGATGGTGATCGAGCCCTCTTTCCGTTCGACCATTTGCGGCAGCACCATGTGGGCCAGCCAGTGGTTCGACTTGATGTTGGCGCCCATGATCTTGTCGAAGGCATCGTCGGGCAGGTCCTTCGAGGGGCCGAAATAGGGATTGACCGCCGCGTTGCAGACCAGGCTGTCGACCCGGCCCCATTTTTTCATCGTCGTGTCGACCAGGCGCTGCAGGTCCGATTTTTCGGAAATGTTGCAGGGGACGGCGATGGCGCTGCCGGGGTATTTCGCATTGATCTCGCCGGCGACCTTGTCGCAGGCATCGCCCTTGCGGCTGGAGACGACGACCTTCGCGCCATGCTCGGCCATGCGGTGGACGATGGCCTCGCCGATGCCCTTGGTGGAGCCGGTGACGATGGCGACCTTGCCGGTGAGATCGAAGAGCGACATGGGGGATTTCCTTTCCGGTCCGAAGCCGCGGCCGTCTGGGGCGCGGATTCGCGGTTTTTTCCGTGTTTATACCTAGTCGAAGGCCGTTCCCGCCGGACGCGCGATTTGCTAGGATTACGGCGACCAACGGGGTACGGGGTCGTTTTACACCATCGCCCCCGAAATCCATATGGCCGCGCTCTCGACGCCGGCCGCAGGGACAAGGGGCCGCCTTCAACCGGACCGGGCCGCCGCCTCGCGGCAACTGCCTCATCCTCAGATCGGAGTTCCACCATGCTGCTCAAGAAGTTTGCCGTCGTCGCGCTAGTCGCGACATTCGGCCTTGCCGCCTGCACGACGCAGGACCCCTATACCGGCGAACAGAAAACCAGCAAGACGACCTATGGCGCGCTGGGCGGCGCCGTTGTCGGCGCGCTGGCCGGCGGATTGATCGGCAAGGGCGACGCCAAGGACCGGCGTCAGCGGGCGCTGATCGGCGCCGGTGTCGGCGCGCTTGCCGGCGGCGGCATCGGCTATTACATGGACCAGCAGGAAAAGGAACTGACGCAGCGGTTGCGCGCCTCGGGCGTCAGCGTGACGCGTGTCGGCAACGACATCATCCTCAACATGCCGGGCAATGT
>JAUXOE010000236.1 GCA_030682415.1 Parvibaculum sp. | reverse complement strand
CCGTCAGGTGTTCATCGAGTCGAAGAACTCGCCGTTGTTCTTGGTCTGCTTCAGCTTGTCGAGCAGGAACTCGATGGCATCGACCGTGCCCATCGGATTGAGGATGCGGCGCAGCACATACATTTTCGACAGCTGACCCTTTTCGACCAGCAGCTCTTCCTTGCGGGTGCCCGACTTCAGAATGTCGATTGCCGGGAAGACGCGCTTGTCGGCGACCTTGCGGTCGAGAATGATTTCCGAGTTGCCGGTGCCCTTGAACTCTTCGAAGATGACTTCGTCCATGCGCGAGCCGGTATCGATCAGCGCCGTCGCAATAATCGTCAGCGAGCCGCCTTCCTCGATATTGCGCGCCGCGCCGAAGAAGCGCTTGGGGCGCTGCAGCGCATTGGCGTCGACACCGCCGGTCAGCACCTTGCCCGAGGACGGCACCACGGTGTTGTAGGCGCGACCGAGACGGGTGATCGAGTCCAGGAGAATGACGACGTCGCGGCCATGTTCGACCAGGCGCTTGGCCTTTTCGATGACCATTTCGGCGACCTGGACGTGGCGCGTCGCCGGTTCGTCGAAGGTCGAGGAAATGACCTCGCCTTTCACCGAGCGCTGCATGTCGGTGACTTCTTCGGGGCGCTCGTCGATCAACAGAACAATCAGATAGCAATCGGGGTGATTGGTGGTGATCGAATGGGCGATGTTCTGCAGCAGCACCGTCTTGCCGGTGCGCGGCGGCGCGACGATCAGCCCGCGCTGGCCTTTACCGAGCGGCGCCACGATATCGATGATGCGGCACGAGCGGTCTTTCAGCGTCGGATCGTCGACCTCCATCTCGAGCTTTTCGTCCGGGTAGAGCGGCGTCAGATTGTCGAAATGGACCTTGTGGCGGGCCTTGTCCGGGCTCTCGAAATTGACGCTGCTGACTTTCAGCAGGGCGAAATAGCGCTCGCCATCCTTGGGGCTGCGGATCTCGCCCTCGACCGTGTCGCCGGTCCTGAGCGAAAAGCGCCGGATCTGCGAGGGCGAGACGTAGATATCGTCGGGACCCGGCAGGTAATTGGCTTCCGGCGAGCGCAGGAAGCCGAAGCCGTCCGGCAGCACCTCGACCACGCCTTCGCCGATAATGTCGATATTCTGCTCGGCATATTGCTTCAGGATCGCGAACATCATGTCCTGCGTCCGGAGCGTCGAGGCGTTCTCGACTTCGAGTTCCTCGGCCAGCGCCAGAAGGTCAGTTGGCGATTTGGCCTTGAGGTCCTGCAGCTTGATCTGCGTCATCGGCTTGAAAGGTCTTTCTCTGGGAGTTGCCGCCGGTGGGGCCCTGACGGGCCGGGAGACGGGCGGAACTTGAAGGGCGGAAGGGGGTCTCGGGATGAATATCTGTTGGGAAAGCGGGCCTTCGCTCTCTCCGCCGTCGCACGAGAAGGGCTGACCCTTGCGGGTTTTGGGCCTTGTGCACGGTCTTCTGGCCGCCGCCGATCGAGGGCTTGGGCCGGGAAAGGACTTGAAAGAAGGCCGCCGGAAGAAATCCGGCTTGGCATCGATATAAGACCAACCGCCGGAAATTTCAAACGAAATTGGTACCGGCGCCGGCGCGGTCCCTAGAACGGCTTCGCCACCGCCAGCAACACGATGAAAATTACCAGAACCGGCGGCGCTTCGTTGACGATCCGGTAAAACCGCGCATCGCGCGTGTTTTCGTCGCGTTCGAATTGCTTGCGCCAGCGCGAAAACATGCCGTGCAAGCCCGACATCACGACGATCAGGACGAGCTTTGCCTGCATCCAGATATCCCAGACAAGCCCCGGATTGAGGGCGAGCAACGCGATGCCGAAGAGGAAGGTTGCGATCATCGCCGGGTTGATGATGCCCCTGAGCAGACGCCGCTCCATGATCTTGAAGGTCTCGGACTTGTCGGAGCCGGGCGCGCTCTCGGCGTGATAGACGAAAAGCCGCGGCAGATAAGCCATGCCGGCCATCCAGAAGATCACCGAGATGATGTGGAGCGCCTTGATCCAGACATAGTAGCCGGCGAGGAAATCCATCAGGCCACCATCTCCAGTCTGAGTTTCGCGGTGCAGGGGTACCCCGCCGCCTCTTCCGGGCAGAGAATTTCGCGATCCGACCGCGCCGCCTGCACAAGACCGGCCAGTGCGGCGATGAAATCGGGATGAACGCCCAGTGCCGGCACGCGGAGATAGGCCGGAACACCGCTTTCGGCCGCGAGTTTCGCATATTCGATGTCGAGCTCGACCAGCGTTTCGGAATGTTCGGAGACAAAGGCAACCGGCACCACGATCAACCGCTTGCCCTCGGCGCCGGCGCGCCCGATTTCCGCCTCGGTCGAAGGCCCGATCCATTCAAGCGGACCGACCCGGCTTTGATAGCAGGTCACCCAGTCGAGATCCGGCTGACCGAGTTTGGCGACGATGGCCGCACAGCTCTGTTCGACCTGGGCCTGATAGGGATCGCCGCCGTCGACGATCTTCTTCGGCAAGCCATGGGCTGAAAACAGCACCCGGAGATTTTCCGTCGTGCCGGCTTTCTGAAGCGCTTCGCCAAGCAGTGCCGCATGAGCGGCAATGAAACCATCTTCGGTTGGGTAACAACAAACGGCTTTTGCCGGCACGGCAAGACCAGCCGCCTTTGCCGCAAGATCCCAATCCTTCAACGACGATTCAGTCGTCGTCGTCGAATATTGCGGATAGAGCGGCAGCAGCACGACCTCATCGGCTCCCCAGGCAGCGACAGCTGCAACCGCTTCAGCGGCGAAAGGATGCCAATAGCGCATGGCGAGAAAGCAACGATACACGGACTCGCCGCCGGCTAAGATCTCCTCGAGCGCCCGTCCCTGTGCCTCGGTCAGCGGCACCAACGGCGAACCGCCACCGATCTCGGCATAAATTTTCTGCGCCACCGGCGCGCGTCGCTTCGAGACCAGCTTCGCAATCAGCCAACGAAAGGGCTGCGGCACCCGGATAATGGCCGGATCGCTGAACAGGTTGAACAGGAAGGGTTCGACCGCCTCCGGGCAGTCGGGACCGCCGAGATTGAAAAGCACGATGGCAATCTTGCGCGTCATGGCCGCCAGTCTCGCACGATCTCGACCAGCTCCGCCACATGTTCGGGCGGCGTCTGCGGCATGATGCCGTGTCCGAGATTGAAAATGAACGGCCCCCGCCCGAGCGTGTCGAGAATGGCCAGCGCCTGGCGACGCATCTCCGGCCCGCCCGCGACCAGCAGCAAGGGATCGAGATTGCCCTGAAGGCAACCGACCGCTTGCAGATTGTCGCGCGCCCAGCGCGGCGACATCGCGGTGTCGAGGCTCAGCGCATCAAGCCTGGTCTGGCGGAAGTAATTCGCCGTCATCGGCCCGGCGCCGCGCGGAAAACCGATTACAGGTAAATCCGGGAAGCGCTGCTTCAACGCGGCGCGGATTTCGATCATCGGTTTGAGAGCGAAACGCTCGAAGGAGAGTTCGGGCAGCGAGCCCGCCCAGGTGTCGAAGAGCTGCACCACTTCGACGCCAGCCTCGACCTGTGCCGAGAGATGCTCGATGGTGGCGGCGATCAGCAGATCAATCAGCTTCTGAAACTCATCTGGCGCCTTGTAGGCCCAGGCCTTGGCCGCTGCCTGGTCGGGTGAGCCTCGCCCGCCGACCATATAGGTCGCCACCGTCCAGGGCGCGCCGGCAAAGCCGATCAGCGTCGTCTCCACAGGCAGGCTCACCCGCAAGCGCCGTACCGTCTCATAGACGGGCTGAAGCTTGTCGCGGATCGCTGCAACTGGTTTCAGCGCCGCGATACCATCAACATGGGTGATCGGCTCGAGCACCGGACCTTCGCCTTCCTTGAAAGCAACGGGCTGACCCAGAGCATCGGGGACCACGAGAATATCCGAAAACAGGATCGAGGCATCGAAGCCAAAGCGGCGGATCGGCTGCAAGGTCACTTCTTCGGCAAAGTCCGGCGTGTAGCAAAGATCGAGGAAACTGCCCGCCTCGGCCCGCACCTTCCGATACTCCGGCAGATAGCGTCCGGCCTGCCGCATCAGCCACAAAGGCACACGGTCGACAGGCTCTCGCCGCAATGCTTTCAGAAGCCGCTTTTGATCGGCACTGGCCGCTTTCACCGGTTCTTTCTCCTACGATTCAAGAATCTTAAAAGTAGTGGATAGTGATGGATGCCTGTGAATGCCGGGGATCAAATGTCCCCACGGAGTTGTCCACAAATCCGGAACAGCGCTGGCACCGGCCGCCACAGCCCGCCTTTCATGCCACAGGCTGTGACAAATTACAGCCCGGCAAACCGCCGCGCCTTTATTGCCAAGGAGATAGGCTGTGGAGCCAATCCGCTTTGCAAAACGTTAATCACGGGGACAACTTCATCGCCACACTCCGACCACCCGGTCATACCCGTTTTGCAAAGCAGAGTGCCGGTTTTCTGCACCGGGGTATGATGCGGGGGAGCGAAAACGAAACACGGGTATGACCGGGTAGGGCTTGCCGCGAAAGCCTCACTTACACCCGTTAATCACACCGATCCACAGGCTGGACGACAACATCGCGACAGACTGTTATGGCTGCTGCAGAAAAAGAAATGGCGCGGCTCACATGCCGTCGATACCTTTGCCGCGCCCGCCCCGGGGGCTGCCAGGGCGACAACAAACAACGGATCATCGATGAGCGGCAAACGTGTCTTCCATCTGCATCTGGTCTCCGATGCCACCGGCGAGACACTGAACACGGTGGCGCGCGCCGCCTGTGCGCAATATGAGGATGCCCGCCCGGTCGAACATGTCTATGCGCTGGTGCGTGGACCCAAACAGCTTGAGCGCGTGCTTGGCGAGATCGAGGCCGCGCCCGGCATTGTCATGTTCACGATGGTCAATGAGGAGCTGCGCGAGCGCCTTGAACGGCGCTGCCGCGAGCTGCAATCGCCCTGCATCTCGGTCCTCGATCCGGCCATGCAGGCGCTCGGTCAGTATCTCGGCAAGGAGAGCTCGCACAAGCCCGGCTCCCAGCACATCATGGACGCCGAATATTTCGGCCGCATCACGGCACTCAACTTCACCATGGCACATGATGACGGCCAGTCGGGTGGCGACCTCAACGAGGCCGACGTGATCCTGCTCGGCGTCAGCCGCACCTCGAAGACGCCGACCTGCATCTATCTGGCCAATCGCGGCATCAAGGCGGCCAATATTCCGATCGTGCCGGGCGCCGTGTTGCCCTCCGATCTCGAAACCGCCGATCACCCGTTGATCGTCGGTCTGACGACCAGTCCGGATCGCCTGGTGCAAATCCGCAAGAACAGGCTGCTTTCGCTGCACGAGAAGGCCGACACCGATTATGTCGAACCGGAAGTTGTGGCCGAGGAAGTCGCCTTCGCCCGCAAGCTCTTTGCCCGCAACGGCTGGCCGGTCATCGATGTGACGCGCCGCTCGATCGAGGAAACGGCGGCGGCGGTACTCAATCTCTATAATGAGCGGCAAAAGACCAGCTGACGGACATGACGAAATTCCCCCTCATCCTGGCTTCCGCAAGTGCGGTGCGCGCCCGACTTCTGAAAGATGCCGGCCTCGAATTCGATGTCGAGGATTCGCGGCTCGATGAAGAGGCGGTGAAGCGCGGATTCGCCGGCCGCGACATGTCGACGGATACCGATGCACTGGCGTTGAAACTGGCGGAAGAAAAAGCCCGTGCCGTGTCGCGCGCCAACCCCGCCGCGCTGGTGATCGGCGCCGATCAGATCCTGTCCTGCGACGGCAAACGATACGACAAGCCGAAATCGATGGCCGAAGCGCGCACCAATCTGCAGGCCATGCGCGGCCGTCCGCATATTCTCCATAGCGGCGTTGCGCTGGTGGCAAACGATGTCATTGTCTGGGGCCACGCCGCGCAGGCGCACCTGACCATGCGTGGCTTCACCGATGCATTTCTCGACGATTATCTGGCGCGTGTCGGCGAGCAGGCGATGAAAAGCGTCGGCTGCTACCAGCTTGAAGGCCCGGGCGTGCAGCTCTTCCAGCATATCGACGGCGACTATTTCACCATTCTCGGATTGCCGCTGCTGCCGCTGCTGGCGGAACTGCGCAAGCACGGGGTGGCGACGGCATGAGAAAAGTTTGTGTCATAGGCTGGCCCGTCGCGCATTCGCGCTCGCCGCTGATCCATAATTACTGGATCGAGACCTACGGCATCGCCGATGCCGAATATGTCACTTTCGCAGTGTCGCCGGATGGCGCGGGCGACACGATCCGCGCGCTTCGCTCCTTCGGCTTCATCGGCGCCAATGTCACCGTGCCGCACAAGGAAACCGCCTTTGCCGCGCTCGACCGGCACGACGCGGTGGCAAAGAGGCTCAAGGCCGTCAACACGATTGTCACCACGGCAAAGGGGCTCGAAGGCCGCAATACCGACGGCTATGGCTTCATCGCCAACCTGAAGGACCGTGCACCGCTCTGGAAAGCAAGTGCCGGACCCGCGGCGATCCTCGGCGCCGGCGGCGCGGCCCGCGCCATCGCCGCGGCGCTTGAGGACGCCGGCGCACCGGAAATCCGTATCGTCAATCGGACGCCGTCGCGCGCCGAAGCGCTGATCCGCGATCTCGACCTCAAATCGGCGAAAGTCTGTTCGATGGCGGAAGCCGCGCGGGCCCTCGAAAATGCAAGCCTGTTCGTCAACACGACGACGCTCGGCATGAAGGGCGAAAGCGATGTGATCGTCGATCTCGACCTGCTGCCGAAATCGGCCCTGGTCACCGACATCGTCTACACACCGCTTGAAACGGGCCTGCTGCGCCGCGCGCGCGAAGCGGGGCACGAAGTTGTCGACGGCCTTGGCATGTTGCTGCATCAGGCTGTACCGGGTTTCGAGGCCTGGTTCGGCGTTCGGCCCGAGGTGACGGGAAAATTGCGCAAGCTCGTGCTCGCCGACATGGCAGGAAAATAGAGGAAGAAACGATGCTCCTGATCGGCCTCACCGGCTCCATCGGCATGGGAAAATCCGAAACCGCCAATATGTTCCGCGGCCTCGGCGTGCCGGTCTATGACGCCGATGCGGCGGTGCATGCACTCTATGAGAAGGGCGGCAAGGCGGTCGAACCGATCCGCGCCGCCTTCCCTTCCGCCATTGTCGACGATGCGGTCGACCGCAAGGCGCTGTCGCGCTGCGTGCTCGGTCTGCCCGAGGAAATGAAGAAGCTCGAGGCGATCGTCCACCCGCTGGTCGGCGAGGCGCAGATGGTGTTCCTGCGCGACAATTTTGCGGCCGGCCACAAGATGGCGGTGCTCGACATTCCGCTGCTCTACGAAACCGGCGGCGAGGCCCGCGTCGATATCGTCGTGGTTGTTTCGGCGCCTTACGATTTGCAGAAGTCGCGTGTGCTGGCGCGGCCCGATATGGACGAGGCGAAATTCGCCGCAATCCATGCCAAACAGGTGCCCAATGCCGAAAAGCGCCGCCGCGCCGACTTTATTGTCGACAGCGACAAGGGTCTCGAGCACGCGCGCGCGCAGGTTGCAGCGATTGTCGAAGCGCTGCAAGGCCGCGAAGGCAAGGTATTGAAGGAAAGGCTCGGCAAGAGCTGACACCGCGGTCTAGAATGAGGATATGGAACAGAGACTGAGCCTCATCACGCTGGGTGTCGCCGATCTGGTCGTCGCGCGGACATTCTACGAAACGCTGGGCTGGCGGGCGCTGCCGCAAAGCAACGAGACGGTCGCTTTCTTCCAATGCGGCGGCATTGTTTTCGCGCTGTTCGGCCGCAACGCGCTGGCGGAGGACGCCAATCTGGCGCCGCATGGCGAGGGCTTTTCGGGCTTCGCGCTGGCGCATAATGTGCGCGAGAAGGATGAGGTCGATGCGCTGCTTGCCGAGGCCGAAGCAGCCGGCGGCAAGATCATGAGGCGCGGCTCCGACGCCTTCTGGGGCGGTTATACCGGCTATTTTTCCGATCCCGACGGCCATCTCTGGGAAGTGGCCTGGAACCCCGGCGGCGTCATCGGCGCGGATGGTTCCTTCCGTTTCGCCGAACGCTGACCGCGGGCCGAAACAAAAGAGGCAGCGATGCGCGAAATCGTTCTCGACACCGAAACCACCGGTCTCTCGCCGCAGGACGGCCACCGCCTTGTCGAGCTCGGCTGCATTGAGCTGTTCAATCACATGGCGACCGGAAAATTCTTCCACACCTATCTGGATCCCGAGCGTGACATGCCGGCGGGCGCGGAAAAGATTCACGGCCTGACAGCATCGTTCCTGAGCGGCAAACCGAAATTCGCCGACAAGGCCGACGATTTCCTCGCCTTTATCGGCGAGGACCCGCTGGTCATTCACAATGCCAGTTTCGACATGGGTTTCATCAATGCCGAACTGGCGCGGATCGGTCGCCCCGGCCTGCCAATGGCGCGCGCCATCGACACACTCGACATTGCGCGGCGGCGCTTTCCCGGCGCGCAGAACAATCTCGATGCGCTGTGCCGCCGTTTCAATGTCGACAATTCCGGCCGTCAAAAACACGGCGCGCTGCTCGACTCGGAATTGCTGGCGGAAGTTTATCTGGAGCTGATGGGCGGCCGTCAGCCGGGCCTGGTCCTGCAGGCCGAGATTGAGGCGGCGCGGGCGAGCGGCGCCGACGCCGTCAAGTCGCAGGCGCGCCCGCGGCCCGAGCCGCTGGCCCCGCGCCTGACCGCCGCCGAGCGCGAGGCGCACGACGCCTTTGTCGGCGCGCTGCGTGGCGAGGCCTTGTGGAAGGCGTCGACGACCTAATTCGCCAAAATCAGTTGGGTTGACCGGCGCCGGCCGGTTCCTGTGCCATCTGCTGACGGCGTTGCTGATAGAGGCTGACAAAGTCGATCGGGTCGATCATCAGCGGCGGATAACCGCCGTCGCGCGTCAGGTCGGCAATGATCCGGCGTGCGAAGGGGAAGATCTGACGCGGGCATTCGACGACCAGCACCGCTTCGAGATTGGCCTCCGGAATATTGATCAGCCGGAAGAGGCCCGCATAATCGAGTTCGACCAGAAACATCGTCCGGTCCTTGGTCTTGGCCTCGGCCGCGAGCTTCAGCGCGACTTCATAATCGGTATCGCTCAGGCGCTGCACGCCGACATCGACCCGGACCGAAATATTGGGCTGTTCTTCGGACGGCCCGAGCGACTGCGGCGCATTCGGGTTCTCGAACGAAGCATCCTTCACATACTGGGTCAGTATGCGAAGTTGTGCCACGGTCGGCTGTCCGGTGCCGTCCGCATCATTATTGGTATTCTGGTCAGACATCCTGGCCGCTCCCGGTATTCATCAGATCGAAGTGCTGGTCAGCAAAAAACTGTGGCTGCTGGCTATCATGGAACATCATCGGCGACAAGAAATCCGGTCTGCTCAATCCTCGGGCGGCCCGGGCGGCAAACGCCGGGTGCCGGGCCCGCTATCGGACGTCCCGTCCCGCTCTTCTTCGACTTCCCAGTCCGCCGCGTCGATGACAGGCCCGCCGCCGGGCCCGCGCCTCATCCCGGCCGTGTGGACATGAATATGGGCCCGCATCGCCAGCCGCCGCGCGGCCAGGCCCGCAGCGAGCCGGCGCAGCGGCGCGATCAGCAGCAGGAGCCCGAAAATCGACGTCAGAAAACCCGGAATAACCATAAGAATGGCGGCAATGAACAGGATTGCGCCGTCCAGCATTTCGGCGACCGGCGGCTCGCCGCGCTGCATCGTCGCCTGCGCGCGCCTGAGCGTCGCCGGGCCCTGCAGCCGCATCAGCCAGATGCCGGCAAACGCACTGATGGCGACAAGTCCAACCACGGGCCAGGCACCGATCGCGCCCCCCGCTTCGATAAAGACGGCGATCTCGGCCAGAGGCAGGCCGGCAAGGATCAGAAAAGCAAGCAGGGGCACGGCGCTTCCGGGGGGCAAAGCGGCCCGTAAGGGTGAATGGAGGGCAATCGGTCGCGACGGCTCAGGTAGCAAAACCGCTTCGATTGCCCTAGGTTATAGCTACAGTAGCGAGCTGCGAGGCGCCCGTCACCCGAGTGGCGGCGCAAGGCCGCTGCTGTGCACATGAAAACAAGGGCCTGACAAGGGTCCGGACCGGTTCACAGGCAAGGCTCTTCGAGCGAATGGACGGCGGCTTGACCCTTCTCAACATCATCCTGCTTGCAATTGCGATTGGCGTCTTTCTGAAACTCAGAAGCGTGCTCGGCCGTCGCACCGGCCATGAGCGCCCGCCCTACGATCCTTATTCCGACACGGGCAATCCCACCGGGACCAATCCGACCGGGAACGACAAGGTCGTCACCCTGCCCACACGCCCGCGCCCCGCGCAGGCTGAACGGGCCGGGCGCGGCCGCACTGTCGACGCGGCCGGCGACCCCTTTGCCGAGCCGTTTGAAATTCGCAATCGCTGGCGCGGCATCGCCGAAGACGGCACGCCGCTGGCGAACACGCTGAATGCCATCGCACGCCTCGATCCCGGTTTTGACGCCGAAGCGTTTCTGGGCGGCGCGCGCGCGGCCTATGAAATGATCGTCACGGCATTTGCCGAAGGCAACCGTGCCACATTGCAGCCGCTTCTGAGCGCCGATGTTTTCAGTGGCTTCGAGGCCGCCATCGCCGCGCGCGAAAAGAACGGACAGCATGTCGAGCAAAGCTTTATCGGCATCGACAAGGCCGCGCTGAGCGCCGCCGCGCTCGACGGCACCCGCGCCCGCCTGACGCTGACCTTTCGCAGCCAGTTGACCTCCTGCCTCAAGAATGCCGACGGTGTTGTGGTTGAAGGCGATCCGGTGACGATCCGCGAGGTCAACGATGTCTGGACCTTCGAACGGGATGTGAAGAGCCGCGATCCGAACTGGAAGCTGGTTGCGACCGGCGCGTCGACCTGACGGACGCGGCGATGCGCCGGACCGCGCGCCATTTCCTTTCGACCCTGGTTGGGCTTGCCGTTCTCTCCTGCGCGCCGGGAACGACTGTCATGGATGCTCGTGCGGAATCCAGTGCCATGCGTTTTGCCGATCTGCCCGGTTGGGCCGATGACGATCACGCCGCCGCATTGGCGGCGTTTTCGCGCTCATGCACTCGCATCGCCAGGCTCGACGCCGCCGCCCCGCTCGATGCCAAGACCGGAACCTCTTCAATCTATGGCCGCGCCGCCGACTGGCAGCCGGCTTGTGCCGCCGCGCTGCAACCGATTGCGCCGGGTTCGGCGCGCGGCTTTTTCGAACACTGGTTTCAGCCGGTCCGCCTGCCGGCCGCGCGCGGTCTCTTTACCGGTTACTACGAACCGGAGATGCGTGGCGCGCTGACACGTCACGGGCCTTATCAAACGCCGGTGCTCGCGCCGCCGCCGGGCTTTGCGATGCGTGCCGGCGGCGCCGGCTTCCCGACCCGCGGTGAAATCGAGGACGGCGCCCTCGATCACGGATCGCTGGCGCTGGTCTGGCTTGAAAGCCCGGTCGACGCCTTCTTTCTGCATGTGCAGGGCTCGGGTCGCGTGCGCCTCGAAAACGGCGAGACGGTGCGCCTCGCCTTTGCCGCCAAGAGCGGCCACGAATACACCTCGATCGGGAAAGTGCTGATCGATCGCGGCGCCATTCCGCGCGAGGACGTCTCGATGCAGACAATCCGTGCCTGGATCGACGCCAATCCGGTCGAAGGCCGCAACGTCATGCGGCAAAACGATTCCTATATTTTCTTCCGTATACTGAGAAATGTCGATCCGGAACTCGGGCCCCCCGGCGCCGAACAGGTCAATCTGACGCCGCGCCGCAGCCTCGCCATCGATCGCGACCATCACCCGCTGGGGGCGCTGTTCTGGTTGACGACGCGTCACCCCTCGCCCGACGGCCGCAGCGAAATCCCCTTCGCCCATCTGGTGGTCGCGCAGGACACGGGCTCGGCGATCAAGGGCGTGCAGCGCGGCGACATTTTTTTCGGCACCGGCGCGGAGGCCGGCGAGATCGCCGGTCTGATGAAGGCCGAAGGTCTGCTTGTCGCATTGCTGCCGAAATCGATTGCCGCCCGCTAGGCAGGACCGGATGGCGGCAGGCGGCGACAGGGATGACAATGAAAATAAGGCCCCGCGCCGCCGTGCTCGGCCGCTGACCGAGGAAGAGCGCCTGCTCTGGCGCGCGGTGGTAAAAGACGCAAAACCGCTGCTCCGCCGCACGAAAAAGCCGATCGCCGAAAGTCCTGCTGCCATCGACGCGCCGATCGCCACGCCGGCCCCGGCGCCCGCCGCCCGTCCGCGCGCCGCCGCGCCGCAATCGGCCGCCCCGCGGACCCATCCGCCAGCACCGCCGCCGCTGACCGGCCTCGATCGCCGCGTCAGCCAGCGCCTCGCCCGCGGGCAGATGGAGGTCGAGGCGACACTCGATCTCCATGGTCACAACCAGCACGAAGCCCATGACGCCCTGCTGGCATTTCTGAGCCGCTCCCGCGCACGGGGCTTGCGCTGTGTGCTGGTGATTACCGGAAAGGGCGCCTCGCCCTATGCGCGCCACACGCTCCACGGCACCGATTTCTACGAAGTGCCCGAGCGCCAGGGCGTGCTGCGCGGCGCGGTGCCGCGCTGGCTCGAAGAGGCGAGCTTCCGCACCCATCTTTCCGGCTTCCAGCCGGCCCATCCCAAGCATGGCGGCGGCGGCGCCTTCTATATCTGGCTGCGCAAGAAACGATGACGCCCTTCGGCAAGAAACTGCGTGAGCTGCGCCGCGCGCGTGGCGTGACCATGAAAGAGATGGCCGCCGCGTTGCGGGTGACGCCGGCCTATCTCTCGGCGCTGGAACACGGGAAACGCGGCCGTCCGAGCTGGCGGCTGGTGCAGGCGATTGTCGGTTATTTCAATGTGATCTGGGACGAGGCGGAGGAACTGGAGCGTCTGGCGCGACTTTCCCATCCGCGTGTCGTCATCGATACATCGGGTCTTGCCCCCGAGGCAACGGAAGCGGCGAATCGTCTTGCCGAAGAGATCGGCGACATGAACCCCGCCGAAATCAGCCGGCTGCTGGCCGTTCTCGACGCGCGAAAGCGGCGCAAGGGCAAATGACTCGCCACCGGTGAAGAAAGCGGGTCCACGCGACTCGCATGTGGCGAAGGCCTTCGAAAACAGATTCGCCAGCTGCGATTTCTGCCGGCGGCCAAAGATTCGCCTGAGCGCAGATGGACGGCGGCGCCTGAAGCCGCTTCAATGGAGACCCCGTCCTTTTGCCGCCACGGCCATTCATGCCCGAACGCACGTCCAACAATTCGAGCTTCCCCGGCCACGTCGACTGGAACCTGTTTCGCATCTTCCATGAGATCGTGCGTGCCGGCGGCATTGGCGCCGCGGCACGAAAGCTCAACCGTCAGCAGCCGACATTGAGCGCGGCGTTGAAACGCCTCGAAGACGATTTCGGCACGCCACTTTTGCGTCGCACCGCGCAGGGCGTCGAGCTTCTGCCGGCGGGCCGTGCGCTCTTCGAATTATGCGAAACGATGATCGGCCTCGTGCGCGCCGCGCCGCATGAGGTGGCGAAGGCGGCAGGCCGCGTCGAAGGCATCATCAACATCCGCATGATCTCATCTGTCGTGTCGGCGGAATTCGACGCGGCGCTCTCAGCTCTTCATCGCCATCATCCGGGCGTCGGCATCCATATCGATGTCTGTCCCTGGCGCGCGGTGATCGAGGCGCTGAAATCGGGCGAGGCGGAAGTCGGCATTGCCTGCGACAGCGCCCCCGATCCGGCACTGCGCTACCAGCCGCTGATGAAAGAAGTGCAGCAGCTCTATTGCGACAGGAACCACGCGCTTTACGGCATGACGGTGCCCCGGCCCTCCGATCTGGCCGACCGCGCCTTCATCGCCACAGGCGACGACGAGCCCGAGGAACTGGCGCGCTTCCGCCGCCGCTACGGGCTCGGACGCCATGTCGGCGGCATCGCCGAAAACCTGCATGAGGCCAAACGCCTGATCGAACTCGGTATCGGCATCGGCTTTCTGCCGACCTGCGTTGCCGAAACGCTCGACGGCGCGGGCGCCCTCTGGCCGCTGCTGGCCGAGACGGCGCTGCCCGCTTACCAGGTCTATCTGGTGACCCGCGACGAGCCGGCCCGCAACACGCCGACCGAGCTTTTCCTGGCTGAAATCATGGGGAAGCTGGGGAGCCGGCCGGGCAACACATAGATAAAATCTATGTCATACATCGAAAATTCCCCACTATTCCCATGACCCCGCGCGGTGCAGCATGACCTCATGTCCACCGCCGAACCTCTGTTGAAACCCACCGCCGAACCGGCGCTCGAAACCCTGACGGGGCTCTGGCGACGCTCGCTGATCCAATGGCCGGACGGGCGGCGCGACGAAACCTCCTGGGTCAACTGGTTGCAGGGGCCGGGCCTCTATCTCGATCTCCGCCAGCCCGCCGGCCGGCCCGACTTCGCGCATGTCGCTTCGCTTGCCGACCTCACGCTCCGGGATATGGACTGGCTGGCGCGCCAGGAGGGCTTTGCCGGCGAACTCATCCATGAAGACGGCTGGTTCGAGTGGCGCCGCGACATCGACTTTCAGCCCGAGGCGATCTATTCCGATCGCGGCCGGCTCTGGATCGAAGACGGCGTCATGATCGAGCAGGGCGCCGACATTCCCTATATCGAGCATTGGCACCGCGAGCCGGGCGACATCCGGCCCGCATGGGCAATGCGGCTTCGGGACCGCGACAGCGGCCGCAAGGCATCGCTGATCCGCCTCGGTCATCTCTTCATGTATGCGCGCGAGCGGTCCGTTGTGCCGCCGCCGCATCTGCACTTGCGCGATTGCGTGGCCGGCGCCGCAACGCTCGACGCGGCGCGCGCCCTTGTCGATTGCGAAATTTCGCAAGGCGCCGTGACCAGCGCCGGCTGGATCCTGCAGCGCTCGACACTTCCGTTTCGCGAAGGCAAGCCGCTGGCCCCGGTTCTCGGTGGCGCAACGCTGGCGACCGCTGACACCGACGCTGACGGCCGCGCGACGGCGCGGCATTGGGAAATCGCCGACCTGCGCGGCCGGCCCGTCTTCGATGCAGCGCCGAACGAGGATCCGTCATGAGTGAGCCTGAAGCAAAGGGAACGGCCTTCACCCGAATTCCCGTCGTCGATATCGCGCCGCTGTTCTCGGACGACGCGGAAGCAAAAGGCAAGGTCGCCGCTGAAATGGCGGATGCCGCAAGCAATGTCGGCTTTCTCTATGTGACCGGTCACGGCATTCCGCCGGCGATGATCGAAAGGCTGGAAGCGCGCGCAGCGGAATTTTTCGCCGAACCGCTCGAACGCAAGATGGAACTCTATATCGGCAAGTCGCGCGCCCATCGCGGCTATGTGCCGACCGGCGAGGAGGGCTTCTATGACGGCACCGATCCGGCAAAGACCGACAAGAAGGAAGCCTTCGATCTCTCGATCGAATTGCCGGACGGCGATCCCGATCATGTCCGGGGCTACCGGATGCTCGGCCCGAACCAGTGGCCGGCCGCCCGCCCGGAAATGCAGCGCGACGTCTATGCCTATTACCAATGCGCGATGGCGCTCGGCCATACGATCTTCCGCGGCTTCGCGCTGTCGCTCGGTCTTGACGAGAATTATTTCGAAAGCCTGCTGGCAAAGCCGCCCTCGCAATTGCGGCTGGTGCACTACCCGGCCGACCCGGCGCGCGCGACCGCTGAATGGGGCATCAGCGCCCATACCGACTATGAGTGTTTCACGATCCTGCATGTAACGGCACCGGGGCTCGAGGTGATGAATGCCGAAGGACGCTGGATCGACGCACCGCCCATTGAAGGTGCCTTCGTCATCAATATCGGCGACATGCTGGAAGCGATGACAAATGGCCGCTTCATTGCAACACCGCATCGCGTGCGCAACGTTGCCGAAGAGCGCTATTCGTTTCCGCTCTTCTGCGCCGTCGATTACGACACGGTGATCAAGCCCTTGCCGCAATTCATCGGCGGCGAGGCGCGCTACCCGGCTTACGTCGCCGGTGATCATCTGGCGACGCAGACGATGCGCACTTTCGCCTATCTGAAAAAGCTTGTCGCCGAGGGAACGCTCGCGCTTCCCGAAAGCGAGAGCCATGCAACGGCCTTTGGCCGCAAGGAACGCGAACCGGCCTGAGAGCCATCAGAGAATGAACTTCGACAGATCGGTATTCTTCGACAGATCGCCGACACGGCTCTGCACATAAGGCGCATCGACCGTGACCGTTTCGCCGGCACGGTCGGTGGCGCCGAAGCTGATTTCGTCGAGCACACGCTCCATGACGGTGTGCAGGCGCCGCGCGCCGATATTCTCGACCGTCGAATTGACCGAGGCGGCGATGTCGGCAATGGCGTCGATCCCGTCATCGGTGAAGGTGAGCGTGACGCCTTCCGTTTCCATCAGCGCGACATATTGCTTGATGAGGCTCGCCTCGGGCTCGGTCAGTACCCGGCGCAGCTCGTCCTTGCCGAGTGCTTTCAATTCGACCCGGATCGGCAAGCGTCCCTGCAGTTCGGGCAGCAGATCCGATGGCTTGGCGATGTGAAAGGCGCCAGACGCGATGAAGAGAATATGGTCGGTCTTGACCGCGCCATGCTTGGTTGAAACCGTCGTGCCTTCAATCAGCGGCAGAAGATCGCGCTGCACGCCTTCGCGACTGACATCGCCGCCCTGCCGTTCGGCGCGGGCGCAGATCTTGTCGACCTCATCGAGAAAGACGATGCCGTTCTGTTCGACCGCGGTGATGGCTTCCTGCGTCAGCTGTTCCTGGTCGAGCAGTTTGTCGCCCTCCTCGGCGATCAGCACCTCATAGCTGTCGCGCACCGTCATGCGTCGGGTCTTTGTGCGTCCACCAAAGGCCTTGCCCATGATGTCGCCGAGATTGATCATGCCAACTTGGCTGCCTGGCATCCCCGGAATGTCGAAACTCGGCATGCCGCCGCCCTGATCGGCAGTTTCGATTTCGATCTCCTTGTCGTCGAGTTCGCCGGCGCGCAGCTTCCTGCGGAAGCTCTCGCGCGTGGCCTCGCCCGCATTGGCCCCGACCAGCGCCTCGAGCACACGCGCTTCGGCGGCAAGATCGGCTTTCGCCTCGACATCCTTGCGCTTTTTGGCCCGTGTCATGGCAAGC
>JAUXOE010000148.1 GCA_030682415.1 Parvibaculum sp. | reverse complement strand
CCCGAAGCCGGCGGCTGCATTGCGCGTTTCAACGCCACGCATGCGAACGGCGTTCAGCAAATGCTGCGGCCGCTGCCGCCGGGCATCGCGGCGCCGGGTCCGCTCGACATGGCCTGCTATCCGCTGGTGCCCTTTTCCGGGCGCATCACGAACGGCCGCTTCTCTTTCGCCGGTCGCCAGGTGCAATTGCCGCCCGACCACATTTGCGCGCCTCACGCCATCCATGGACGGGGCTGGCAGACGGTATGGGAGGTTGCGGAGGCACACCCCGCCCGGGCGCGCCTGCGCTTTCATCACGACGGCCATGACCCGCACTGGACATGGCCTTGGAGCTTCGAGGCCGAGCAGCATTTCATGCTGGACGAGACGGGCCTTGCGGTCACGATGCGCCTGACCAATCGCGCCGGCGAGGCGATGCCGGCCGGTCTCGGTCTGCATCCCTTTTTCGAGGCGCGCGCAGCGGCACGCCTCGCCGCGCATCTGCCGCGCGTCTGGGAGAGCGGTGCGGACGGCATCCCGACCGGCCTCGCCGCGACGCCGAAGAAGTGGCGCTTCGACCCGCCGCAGGCGATGAAGGATGTCGAGGTCGATCACTGTTTTTCCGGCGGCGACGGACATTTCCGCATCGACTGGGACGACCGGCCCTTCGCGCTCAGGATCGAAGCGACGGGCGCACCGCATACCATCGTCTATGCGCCGCCGGGTGAGGACTTCTTTTGCGCCGAGCCGGTCAGCCATGCGCCCGACGCCGTCAACCGGCCGGAACCCGAAAGCGTCACCGGCCTTGTCGTGTTGGCGCCCGGCGAAGCAATGGAACTGACCTGCCGCTTCGCCGTCGAGCCGCGCTGATACTCAGCCCCAGGGCCCGCGGCGCTGGTTTCGGCTGTCGAAGACGCGCGGCGCCGGCTTGTGGAAAAACGGCACGTCGCGGCGCTTGAAGAAGGGGATCAGCAACCCGCCGGCGACAAAGCCGCCGACATGCGCCCAGAAGGCGACACCCGCCTCCTCGATGTCGCTGCCGAGACCGCTGACGACCTGAATGACAAACCAGAGCCCGAGCACGATCAGCGCCGGGACATAGAAGGTGCGCAGCAGGATCAATGGGAACGGAATGAAGAGCACACGCACCCGGGCCCGCGGATAAAGCAGCAGATAAGCGCCAAGCACGCCGGAGATCGCGCCGCTGGCGCCGACCAGCGGGATGGTGGAACCCGGCACCAGAAACGCATGCGTCAGCGCCGCCGCCGCGCCGCAGACGACATAAAAGATAATGAAGCGCACGCGCCCCATCGCCAGTTCGACATTGTCGCCAAAAATCCAGAGATAGAGCATGTTGCCGGCGAGATGCATCAGGCTGCCATGCATGAACATCGAACTGATGACGGTGCCCCAGGCCGGCAGCGGCGCATCGGCCATCGCGACCGATCCGAACAGCACCCCGGGGATCAGCCCGTAATGATAGACGGCCAGCTCGTCGGCGCCCGGCGGCAGCGACATCTGCCAGAAAAACACCGCGACGCAGGCCGCGATCAGAGCCCAGGTCACAATCGGCGTGCCGGGTTCGGGATTGTCGTCGGAAACGGGAAACATGGGGCCTGCCCGGCTGATGGCGATATATCAGCCCAAGCCTACAGGATTTCGATGTCCGGCCTAGCGGACATGCGGCGCCCGGATCGAAAATTCGGCCGTTTCGGCGGTCGCAAGGTCCTGTTTCTGCCGCTCCGAACCCTCGCGCAGCGAACGCGCCGAGGCGATCGCGTCTTCGTCGGAGGTCTGGCGGAAGAACGTGTAGGACAGCGTGATGGTGCGAATGCCTTTCGCATCGGCGTCGTCCAGCATCTCGGGATCGACGAAGAAGACGATCGGCATTTCGGCGCTTTCGCCCGGCGCCAGCTTCTGTTCGACGAAGCAGAAGCACTCGGTCTTGTTGAAGAAATAACCGGCCGATTCAGGCGTTACATTGAAGGTGGCGCGACCGACCAGCGTTTGGTCGCTGGTGTTTGTGGCGTGATAGTAAACGGTCGTCGGCAGCCCGATCCGCGTCTGCACCTCGCGCTGGGCGGGGCGGAAATCCCACGGGAGCCCCGGCGAGATATTGGCATCGAACCGTACGGTGACCGGCGGCCCGGCCTCATTGAGATCGGCACGAAGGGGCCGGTTGACGCTGACCGTGCCGCCATAGCCCGTCGCCGCGCAGAACATTTCGTACAGCGTCGGCGAATAGACGACGGCCGTCGTCATGACGGCGAGAATCGCACCCGAAAGCGCGACCGGCGGAATATGCGTCCCGAGGATCTTCATAGGGCCACACCCTAATTCCGGCCTGCCCGGCAGGCAAGAAGTTCAGGCCCCGGCGCCCGCGCGGCAGATGGCCGCGTCGGGAGTCGACCTTCGCGCCGGTCATGGTAACAATGGGCCGGAAGCCGGCCGCCAGAGCCCGGCACAACAGGTGGGACCGCAGAGGGGGGATGCCGGGTGGCTGTTTTTCGAATTGCGTCGATATGGGCCGCGGGCCCGCTCGCCCTGTCATTGACATTGTTATCGGCGACGAATGCCGCTGCCGACGACGACCTGGCGGTGCTCGATGACCTGCCAGTCCTTGATGAACTGATCGTGACCACGACCGGCTTTGGCACCCCGCGCGCCACCCATATCGGCAATGTATCGAGGATTTCCGGTGACGAGGCAGAATTCATCCTGCCGCTGCAGCCGGCAGAGGCGCTGAACCGCCTGCCCGGCCTCGGCATCCAGCAGGGAAGCGGCGCCGAACATCTGACGGCCATTCGCTCGCCGGTGCTGACGGCCGGCGCCGGCGCCGGCTCGTTCCTCTATCTGGAGGACGGCGTGCCGATGCGCGCGGCGGGCTTTGCCAATGTCAACGCGCTGATGGAGGCGATGGACGAGGTCTCGGGCGGCATCGAGGTGGTGCGCGGGCCCGGCAGCGCCCGCTACGGCTCCAACGCCGAACATGGCCTGATCAATTTCCTGAGCCGCCCGCCCGCCGTCGACGGCGACGCCGAACTGACCGCATGGGCCGGACCCTACGACCGCTGGAAGACGATCGGCACCGCAAGCCGCACATTGCGCGGCGAAGGCCTGACGACGCATGGCTTCCGCGGCAGTTTTTCGGCTTACAGCGATGGCGGCTTCCGCGCCGATTCCGGCCTCGACCAGCAGAAGGCACGCCTGCGCTACGATTTTGCGACGCCGGACACGCGCGCGGTCGCCACGCTGACGGCCGTCAATGTCAATCAGGAAACGGCCGGCTTCGTCGTCGGCCTCAACGCCTACAAGGACCCGGCGCTCTACCGGACCAACCCCGATCCGGAGGCCTATCGCGATGCCTGGGCGGTGCGCGCGGCCGTTCGTGTCGAGCGCGACATCACCGACGATCTCATGCTGGTGCTGACACCCTATGCACGCAAGAACGAGATGAATTTCCTGATGCATTTCCTCCCCGGCAAGCCGGTCGAGGAAAACAGCCACTGGAGCGGCGGACTTCTGACGAGCCTCGTTGCCGATCTCGAAGACGGCCACCGCATCATCTTCGGCTTCGATAGCGAGTATACCGACGGTTCGTTGAACGAAACGCAGTACAATCCGACCGCCGGTTTTGCGCCCAACCAGTCGCCGCAAGGCGTTCACTACGACTACACGGTGAAGGCGCTGGTGCTGGCGCCTTACATCCACAGCGAATGGAAACTGACGCCGGCGACATTGCTTACGGCAGGACTGCGCCTCGAATACACACGCTATGACTACACCAATCATGCGCCGGTGGGTATTTTCGGACGCTTCCTGCGCATTCCGAGCCGCGACGACGAGTTCACCGACCTGACGCCCAAGATCGGTCTGCTGCACAAGTTCAACGACAATGTGACCGGTTACGTCAACCTCGCCCGCGGCGCCCGCGCACCCCAGACGACCGACCTCTATCGTCTGCAGCGGCTGCAGGTGCCCGGCGAAGCCAAGTCGGAAGAACTCGACAGCATCGAGGTCGGCGCGCGGGGCGACTGGATGGGCATCAGCTACGAAACCAACATCTTCTACATGGAGAAACGAAATTACTATTTCCGCGACGCCGCGGGCTTCAACGTCTCGGACGGCAAGACCAACCATGCCGGCATCGAGGTCGAGCTTGCAGCGCCGCTCGGCGCCGGCTTCGACATTGCCGCGGCCGGCACCTGGGCCCGCCACGCCTACGCTTTCGACCGCATCACCGCCAGCGAGACCATCCGGGACGGCGATGATGTGGACACCGCGCCGCGCACCATCGGCAATGTCCGCCTCGGCTATGTCTTCAACGCGGGCGCGGGCCGGGCGGAACTCGAATGGGTCCATATGGGCGCCTACTGGATGGATGCCGGCAACACCGTGGCGTATGACGGTCACGATCTCTTCAACCTGCGTCTCGACTATGCCGTGAGCGAGAATGTCGGCTTGTTCGGCAAGCTGACCAATATTCTCGATCGCCGCTATGCGGACCGGGGCGATGTCGGCTTCACGGGTCCGCGCTACTTTCCCGGCGAGGATCGCGGATTGATCCTTGGCGCGAGTTTGCGATTCTGATCCGGCCGGAACCGATATGAGGCGCGACCGCGCCCGCGTCATGCTCTAGTCTGAACGTCCATGCAGACCGGATTCTCAGATCTCTGGCCGATCCTCCTGGCCATCATCCAGTTCGGCGGCGCGATCGGCGCCGCGATCCATGTGATGCTCAACAAGAGCGACGAGCGCGCAGCGGCGGGCTGGGTTGGCTTCATCGTCCTGGTGCCCTTCATCGGCTGGGTCGTCTACCTGCTGTTCGGCATCAACCGTATCCAGCGCCGCGCCCGCGAACTGCGCGGGGCAAAAAACGAGAGGCTGCTGCTGGCACCGCTGCCGCCACGCCATGGCGGAACGGCCCTGATCGAAAAGGAGAGCGACGACCCGAAACTGAAGGCACTGGAAAGTCTCGCGCGCTTCGGCCAGAAGGTGCTGCCGGAAAGTTTCGAACATGGCAACACGATCGGCGTGCTGCAGAACGGCGACGAAGCCTATCCGGCAATGATCGCCGCCATCGACAGCGCCGAGCGCTCGGTCGCGATTTCGACCTACATCTTCAACAACGATCCGGCCGGCCGGCGCTTCGTCGATGCGCTGGCCGCCGCACTCAATCGCGGCGTACGCGTCCGCCTGTTGATCGACGGTGTCGGCTCCTGGTATTCGCGTCCGTCGCTCATTCCGCTTCTGCAGGAACGTGGCATCGACTATGCGCGCTACCTGCACTCGTTCATGCCCTGGCAGATGCCCTATCTCAACATGCGGAACCATCAGAAGATCATGGTGGTGGACGGCCGCCACGGCTTTACCGGCGGCATGAACATCGCCGCCGGTAACATTGTCGCCACCCAACCGGCCAAACCGATCCTCGATTATCATTTTCGTATCGAAGGCCCGGTTGTGGCCCATCTGATGCACACCTTCGCCTATGAGTGGAATTTCACCACCGGCGAGCTTCTCGACGGCCCGGACTGGTTTCCGGACGTTGCCGAAGCAGGTGACCTGGTGGCGCGCGGCCTGCCGGCGGGCCCCGATATGGGTCTCAACCCGATCCGCTGGACGCTGCTCGGCGCATTGGCCGAAGCGCGGCGCAACATCCGCATCGTGACGCCGTATTTCCTGCCCGACGCAACGCTCCGTACCGCCATCTCGGTCGCCGCCATGCGCGGCGTCGTCGTCGACATCGTCCTGCCGCAAGCGAGCAACCTGCCTTTCATCGATTGGGCGGCGACACCGCAACTCGAATGGCTGGCCCGCGCCGGTTGCCGTATCTGGAAGTCGACCGGCCCCTTCGACCACACCAAGATCATGACGGTGGACGGCATGTGGTCGATGGTCGGTTCCGCCAACTGGGACGACCGCAGTCTTCGTCTCAATTTTGAGTTCAACCTCGAATGTTACGGCGCGAGCTTTGCCCGGACACTCGACACGATCGTCGAAGCAAAGATCGCCACCGCCCGCCCTGTGTCGCTGACCGACCTGACCGGCCGCTCGCTGCCGGCCCGCATCCGCGATGCCTTCTTCCGCCTCGCCTCGCCCTATCTCTGAACGCTGGCCATCCGCCTTGCCCACCTTGTAACTGCCGGCGAGGGGGCTATGCTGAAAGGCCAGGCGGGGGTGCTGGCCCGAAGTGGAAGGTGCAGCCGATGAGCGACAAGAAGCCGGACGAGAAAGCATCAATCGAAGCCTTGCAGGCCGAGATCGAAGCGCTGAAAAAAGCGCTTGAGGAGGCCCGCGGTGAAGCCGCGTTCGGCATCGAGGATGCAGAAGCGATCGGCGAGAGATTGCAGGAAGGCCTCGGCGACATCCACAAACAGATCGACGCGCATCCGGTACCGAGCGCGCTGCTCGCCTTCGGTCTCGGATTTCTCATCGGCCGACTGCTGGCGCGATAGGAGGCCGCGATGATCGATCCGACACCCCAAATCCGCAAACTCGCCGAGGCCGAGCTTTTTCGTGCCGAACTCGAAGCGCGCCGCCTCGCGCGCAAACTCTCGCTGATCGGTATGGCGGCCTTCATTGCGCTTTTCGCGCTGACGATGCTGGTGATCGCCGGCTTTCTGGCACTGTCCGAAATCTACGGTTATCCGCTGGGCGCATTGATCACCGGCGGCGCGCTGGCCGCGCTGGCCTTTATCGCGCTACTCCTCGCCGCCAAGGCCCCCGGCCGCGCCGACCGGCTGGAATTGGAGCTCGCCAACAGCGCCATTCTTCAAGCGCGCAGTGAGGTCAGACGCGATTTCGATGCGATCGAACGAACACTCAACGAGCTGAGCCTCGGCCTGCTCGGCATCGTCAAGGGCTCGACCGGCAGCCTGCCGCTGATCACCATCATTGTCGGCGCACTCGCCGCGATGAGCCCTGTGCTGCGGCGCTTCCTGATGCCTTTCCTGCGTCGGGAGTGAACATGATGCCCAGCGGCACAACACGACGCATCGTTCACGCCGCAATTGCAGCTTTCATGCTGACGGCCTGTGCACAGGAGCAGTTGCCGCAGCCAAACGTGACGATGAACAAATCCGAGCCGCTGATCGGCGGCGTCCCGGTCGACGATCGCGGCACAGGTCTGGTCGGACCGGCCGGCGGCGCGCTGCTCGGCATGGCGATCGGCGCCGGCGGCGGCCGGGAAATTGCGGTCGGGGTTGGCGTCGCCGTCGGCTATGCCGTCGGTGGCTCCGAAGGCCCGTCGCTGACAGGATTGCCGGCACAGGCACATCGCCAGGCGCTGGCCAGGATGATGACGGTGCCGCTGCGCCAGCAAGTGACGTGGTTCACCGCTTCCGAACGCGCCAGCGGCAAGATCACGCCCATCCGCGAGTTCACCGATGAACGTGGACGCATCTGCCGCGATTTTGTCGAATGGCGCACGGTCCGCGCCATGAACGGCCACACCAGCGGCACCGCCTGCCTCTGACGATCAGCCCGCAGGCTCCACGATCAGCGTCGAGCCGTCTGCACCGACAACCTTCACCCGGGCACCAGCAGGCGCGTCAGCGCCCTGCGCCAGCCAGAGACTGTCGCCAACGCGCAACTTGCCGCGCCCGTTGCGTATCTCCTGCTCCACAGTGAATATCTGGCCGATATAGCCGGCGCCTCGCTGGTTGAGGGTCGGGTGATCGCTTTCCACCAAACTCCGCGTCAGATAGCGCCGCGATGCCCAGACGAAAGCGACGGACAGCACCGCAAATATCGCGAGCTGCACCAGCAGCGGCGGATCGAGCAGAAGTGTCAGCACGCCCACCGTAGCCGCCGCCGCCGCGATCCAGATGAAGAGCACACCAGGCGCGACCAGCTCGACGATCGCGAACACCGCGGCGGCAATGAACCACGCCCAATCGTCCACCAGGGCAAGAAAGAAATTGTCTGCATCCATCGCCTAGGCCCCACCCGTCCGCGGCACCGAACCCGCAGAACCCGGACGGCGCGGCGTCCCGCCGCCGTCACCCGAACCGAAGGCCTCACGTGCGATTTCACTGATTCCGCCGATAGCACCGATCACGCTTGCCGCTTCAAGCGGCATCAGCACAAGTTTCTGATTTGGCGAGGTGGCGATCAGCCTCAGCGCCTCGATATACTTCCCCGCGACGAAATAGTTAATTGCCTGCACATCGCCTTCCGCAATGGCCCGGCTCACCACCTGCGTCGCCTTCGCCTCGGCTTCCGCCTCGCGTTCACGCGCTTCGGCATCGCGGAACGCCGCTTCACGCCGCCCTTCGGCTTCGAGGATTGCTGCCTGCTTCTCGCCCTCGGCCGCAAGGATCGATGCCTGCCGCTTGCCTTCCGCTTCAAGGATCGACGCACGCTTGTCGCGTTCCGCCTTCATCTGCCGCGCCATGCTGTCCACGATGTCGCGCGGCGGCGCTATGTCCTTGATCTCGATGCGCGTCACCTTGACGCCCCAGGGATGTGTCGCCTCATCGACCACGCCGAGCAGCCGCGCATTGATCGCATCGCGCTGCGACAGCAATTCGTCGAGATCCATGCCGCCCATCACCGTTCTGATATTCGTCATGGTGAGATTGAGGATCGCATTTTCGAGAAAATTGACCTCATAGGAGGCCTTGGCCGCGTCGAGCACCTGGAAGAAGACAACGCCGTCCACTGTGACCATCGCATTGTCGCGCGTGATGATCTCCTGGCTCTGCACGTCGAGCACGGTCTCCATCACATTGACCTTGTTGCCGATCGAATCGACAAACGGAATGATGAGGCCGAGGCCCGGCGTCAGGCTGTGCGTATAGCGCCCGAAACGCTCAACTGTGTAGATGTAACCCTGCGGAACGATTTTCACCGCGCGAAGCAGGAAAACGAATGCAAGCAGAAGAATGACAAGTACGAAAATTGTGCCGCCACTCATGGGCATTGTCCCTCTCGTTGTTCGATCCCCGGCGACGCCGCGGGACCATGCGGCACGGGCTGGAACAGGGCCCGACGCCGGCAAGTCTAACGGAGTTTTGTCCTCCGCGACCTCATAAAAACAAGCGATGCCGCCTCCCGGCCGTCGCCTGTCCGCGCTAGGATGTGCTGCAGTTCACACGCACGAAAGACCGATCATGAAGCTCTATCACTCACCGACCTCGCCCTTCGCCCGCAAGGTTCGCGTCCTGATCCGCGAAAAACACGCATTGGCGCAGGTCACGGAGGAACTGGCCGCGGCGATGAGCGATCCGCAATCCTTGATCGAAGCCAATCCGCTCGGCAAGGTGCCGGCGCTGATCCTGAAGGACGGCACCTCCTTTTTCGACAGTCCGCTGATCTGCGAATATCTGGACACCGTGCTTGCCGGCCCGCCGCTTTTTCCGGCCGCAGGCCCGGAGCGCTGGCAGGCCTTGCGCTTCCAGGCGCTGGCCGACGGCATCATGGACGCAGCCGTGTCGCTGGTCTTCGAGATGAACCGGCCCGAAGCCGAGCGTTCGGAAATGTGGATGGGGCGCTGGCGCCGCGCCGTCACGCGCGGCATCGACGTCCTCGAGCACGAGGTCAGCCTTCTCGACGGCCCGCTCGACATTGGCGGCATCGCAACGGGCGCGGCGCTCGGTTATCTCGACTTCCGCCATGCGGCAATGGACTGGCAAGCCGGCGCGCCGGAACTCGCCGGCTGGTGGCGCGACCTCGCGAGACGCCAATCCTTCGCCGAAACCGCCCCGCCGGTGTGAAGGTCTACCGCCAGGGTTCGACCAGGATCTTGGCGTGCTTTTCGGGATTACCGAGTTCGCTGAATGCTTCTTTCACGCCCTCGACGCCGACCTTGCCGGTGACGAGCGGCGCACCATCGATCTTGCCTTCGGCGAGATGATGCAGCGTCAAGGCAAATTCTTCCGGCGTGTAGCCGAGCACGAATTGGACGTTCAGTTCCTTGTTGATTCCGAAGAACGGCTCGAACCGATCCTGCTCCATGCAGACACCGACCACGACCACGCGCGCATGCCGCGTCGCGCCTTCGAAAATCTGCTGGATGATGCCGGGCACGCCGACACATTCGAAAATGACGCCGGGACGGAGCTGCGGCCCCATGCCGAGCAGGGTCATCAGGTTCTTCGGATCGTAGCCTTCCGGCGTCGCTTCGTCGCTCCAGCGCTTGTAGGGCGAATGCGCGGCCGGATCGATGACGATGTCGGCGCCCATTTTCTCGGCCAGCTTTCGTCGCGCCGGGCTGAAATCGGCGGCGATGATCGGATGGATATTCTTGATCTTGAGGCCGGCAATGACGGCAAGCCCGACAGGCCCGCAACCGACAACAAGCGGAATGTCATTGTCGGTGAGCCGCGCCTTCTCGACCGCATGCCAACCGACCGCCATCGGCTCGGTCAGCGCCGCCTGCTCGGTCGGCAGCCCGTTCGGCACTTCGAGCAGCAACATCTCGTTCAGCACCATCTGCTCGGCAAAGCCGCCCGGCATTTCGTTGGAATAGCCGACCGGCTGCATATCGGCCTTCTCGCCATTGAGCGTGACGGCAATCGGCATCGAGCAAACGCGCGTGCCGGGCTTGTGCTTCTTTTCCGTGCCCGGTCCATGGTCCAGAACCTCGGCACAGAACTCGTGCCCGAACACGATGTCGCGCTTGAGGTCCATGGTGAAGCTCGACCCCGAACGCTGTGCCGCTTCGACCATCTTGTCGGCATGGTGGAACGCATGCAGATCCGACCCGCAAATGCCGCAGGCAAGCGTCTTGACCAGCACCTGGCCGGCTTGCGGGACGGGATCTGGAATGGTGTCGGCGACGAGATCGCCTTTGCGGAAAATGGCCGCGCGCATGGATTGAGCCTCCCGGTAGGATTTCTTGTTGGCGATATGCAAGCAGGCGGGAACGGCCGAGGCAAGCGATAAAATAGACTGGAGTCTATTTCTTTGCGCCGGAGCGCCGCGCCGCCCGCTCATTGCCGAGAATGATCAGAAAAATCGGCAGCGCCAGCAGCAGCGTCACCGCATTGGCCCCGATCAGCGCATAGTCCTGCCGGTTGATGCCATGCAGCAGCCACAGAAAGATGCCGACCGTCAGCAGCCCGTACATGCCGAGCGACAGGCCGCTCGTGTCGCGGCTGCGGATCGTCTTCACCGCCTGCGGCACGAAGGCGAGCGTGGTCAGGAAAGCCGCGATATAGCCGAGTTCACCCATGAGGCACCGGACAAAAGGTTGCGAAGGCGCGCATATGACGCCCGCCATAGCGGGAAGGCAAGAACCCTCTACCAGCTACTCATCGAAGAGGTCGGCATGAGACCCCGTTCGGGCCAGCAGCAATTCGTCGCCGGCAACCCGATAGATCAACAACCAGTCCGGCTCGATATGAGCGTCCCTGTAGCCACTCCAGTTTCCCTTTAGCGGATGGTCGCGATAGGTCGGTGGCAGAGCTTGTCGTCCGATCAGCAAAGTCAGCAAGCGCCGCAGCTTGCTCAAGTCCTTGCCGCGCTTTTCGGCGCGCTTCACGTCACGCTTGAACTGGTTCGAGCGGACTGGCGTCAGCACGATCAGAGGCCCAGATCGTCGAACAACTCATCGGCGGTTGCGAACTTCTTGCCCTTGCCCGCCTCAAGTTCCTTGATGGCTTTGGCCGTCGCTTTGTTCGGAATCTTCACGGCAAAAGGCAGCCGTTTTTCGTCCGCGACGCGCAGCAGCAACAAACGGATAGCATCCGAGATCGACAGCCCCATCGCGTCGAGCGCGGCGGCGGCTTTCTTTTTGGTCCCGGAATCGATCCGGGCGCGAACGACGGTGTCGGCGGCCATGCTGCCTCCTGAGGTATGTAGCCTCAATGTAGCTACAAATCCTGAAGATTGCAAGCCTCAATCCGCCGCCCAGCCCTGCATCACCGCCGCCTCGTGGCGCACCCGTTCCGGCCCGCCGAGAAGCTGCCGGTTGAGGCCGATGCGTTTGAACCAGTAGTGAAGCCCGACCAGATCGGTGAAACCCATGCCGCCGTGAACTTCCGTCGCGGTGCGCGCAACGAAGCGCCCGGTTTCCGATGTCAGCGACTTCGCATGTGCCGCCATCAGGCTGGCCTCGTCCGGTATCGTGTCGAAGGCATGCGCCGCATACCAGACCAGCGACCGGCAGGGCTCGAGTTCGGCCGCCATCTCGGCACACATATGCTTGACCGCCTGGAACGAACCGATGACCCGGCCGAACTGCTTGCGCTCGCCGGCATAGGCGACCGCCTTCTCGATCATCATGCCGCCGGCGCCCAGCGTATCGGCGGCCAGCATCACGCGGCCGGCATCGATCATGCGCCTCAGCGTCGCGCCCGCATCGCCGGCCGAAAGCGGCTCGGCCTCGACCTTGTCGAAACGCAACTCGCAGAGCGGCCGCGTCAGGTCGATGCTGGTAAGCGCAATCCGCGTCAGTCCCTTGGCCTCGCCCTTCACAAGATGGAGACCGCCCGTCTTGTCCGCGACAATGAAAATATCGGCGCCTACCGCATCGAGCGCGAACAGCGCCGTGCCGTTAAGTTCGGTCCCCGAGGCAGCAACGCCCGCACCCTCGCGCGCACCCGCCGCCCGCTCCGAAACCGCGACGCCGGCAATCGCTTCGCCGGAGGCGATCTTCGGCAGCCACGCCGCCTGCTGCGCCTTCGAACCCGCGCCGGCAAGCGCAATCGGCGCCATGACCGAACTCGCGACGAAAGGCACCGGCGCGACGTGGCGGCCGAGCATTTCCGATGCAAGCGCCGCATCGAGCAGCGTCATGCCCATGCCGCCATGCGCTTCGGCAATCAGCATGCCCGCGACGCCAAGCTCGCCAAGTGACTGCCGGACATCGGCGGCATAAGGCGCGTGTTCATCGGCTGCCTTGCGCACGCGCTCCAGCGGTGAAACCTTTTCGAGTGTCCGGCCGATGCTTTCCTGAAGCAGCTTCTGGTCTTCCGACAATCCGAATTCCATGGATCCGCTCCTTACGCTTTGGCCGGTTTCGGCTCGCGCGGCATACCGAGCCCGCGCTCCGAAATGATGTTTTTCTGAATTTGCGCCGTACCGCCGCCGATAATCAGGCCGAGGTCGAACATATAGCGATGCTGCCACGCGCCTTGTGCCTTCAGGTGCGGACTGTCCTCGTAGAGGACGCCGATCTCGCCCAGCACGTCGATGGCGAGCGCCGCCAGCTGGTGATTGATCTCGCAGCCCTGCAGCTTGACGATCAGGCGTGCGATGCCGGCGTCTTCGCCCTTGGCGGCCGCAGTCAGCAATCTGAGCCCGTGAAACTGCATCGCGAAGACCCGGCCCTGCAATGCGACAAGACGATCGCGATAGACCGGATGGTCGATCAGCCGCGTCCCGTCCACCGTTTCCTTGTGCATCAGGTCGGTGATTTCCTTCAGCCGCGTTCCGGCCTGGTTCGGATCGCCCAGCATGCCGCGTTCGTGCTTCAGCGTTGCATTGGCAACGAACCAGCCCTGGCCGCGTCCGGCCACGATGTCCTTCTTCGGCACCCTGACATCGGTGAAGAACACCTCGTTGAACTCGGCATGCCCCGTCATCGTCTTCAGCGGGCGCACCTCGATGCCCGGCGTCTTCATCGAGAAGATCAGGTAGGAAATGCCTTCATGCTTCTTCGCATCCGGCTCCGTCCGCACGAGGCAGAAGATCATGTCGGCCGCATGCGCGGTCGAGGTCCATATTTTCTGCCCGTTGATGACAAAGTCGTCGCCGTCTTCCACCGCCTTGGTCTGCAATGAGGCAAGATCGGAACCCGATCCCGGCTCCGAATAACCCTGGCACCAGACGACCTCGCCCCGGAGTGTCGGTGCGATCCACGTTTGCTTCTGCTCCTCGGTCCCGAGTTCGAGCAACGTCGGCACCAGCATCGAGATGCCCTGATTGGCAATGCCCATCGGCAGACCGGCCGCCGTGAATTCCTCGGCGATGATGCGCGACTGCAGAATGTCGGGCGCGGCGCCGTAGCCGCCATACGCCTTCGGAATGGTGCGCGCCGCATAGCCATGCTCGATCAGCAGACGCTGCCAGGCTTGCGTCTCCTCCGACGGACGCGACACGCCGAAGCGGCGTGGCGCCTTGGCGCCATGCGCGGCGATGAAGGCGCGAACCTCGGCACGAAAAGCTTCGTATTGGGGTCCGTAAGCGAGATCCATGAGGGGTGTCTCCCGGCGCGGCGCGGGCGGCCCGTCAGGCGCCGGCGCTCATTGTTGGTTTTGCGGAAATCGGAGTGTAGCGCCCGCCGCGCGCGCGTAAAGCGCCGCGAACATGCGCAAGGCGCACGCTGCGTCAAGGACGCGGACGAAAGGAAATTTCAGGCGGCCGAGCCTGCTGCGATGATGGGCCGCAAGCCCCCGGCCGGCGAATTGCGCAGGAAGATCTCGAACTCGGCGGCCGGCATCGGCCGGCCAAGGAAATAGCCCTGCACTTCGTCGCAGCCGAGTTCGCGCAGCTTGTCGAACTGGTCAGCGCTTTCGACGCCTTCGGCAACCACCGACACGCCCAGCGCATGTGCAAGGTCGATAATGACTTTCGGAATCACATGTCCATCGCGTCGGTCGGCAATGTCGTTGATGAAGCTGCGGTCGATCTTGAGCCGCTTGACCGGAAAGCGCTTGAGATAGGCGAGCGACGAATAACCCGTGCCGAAATCGTCTATACCGATGCCGATACCGAGGCTCCGGAGCCGGCGCAGTGTGCCGATCACCGTGTCGACGTCCTGCATCACCATGCTTTCGGTGACTTCGAGTTCGAGATATTGCGGCGAAAGCCCGTGTGCGATCAGCGTATTGGCGATCGTGTCGGTAAGGTCGGCACGCCGGAGATCGATCGCCGACACGTTGACCGCAACGGCGATCCGCGGCAAGCCGGCATCCTGCCATGCCCGATTCTGGCGACAGGCCTCGGCAAGAACCCACTTGGTGAGTTCGACGATGATCCCGCAACGCTCGGCCACCGGAATGAAAATCGAAGGTGGAATGAAACCGCGATCGTCATGATCCCAGCGGATCAGCGCTTCCGCGCCGGTCACCTGACCGGTCGCGACATCGACCTTCGGCTGGTAATAGAGTTTGAGTTCCTGCCGCGCCACGACACTGCGCAGGTCGCGCTCGATCTGGTTGCGCTCGATGGCCCGCAGATGCAGCTCATGGCGGTAGAGCACGCAGGCCCCCGCGCCCTCCTGCTGGGCCCGCGACAGCGCCAGATCGGCGTTCTTCATCAACACATCGGCGTCACGGCCATCCTGCGGAAACAATGTCATGCCGACGCAGGAAGCCTGTTGCAGTTCCTGCACGCCGAGACGGAACGGTGTTCCCACGGCCCGCACAAAACGGCTTGCCAGTTCGAGCGCCTCGTCGGCGCCGCGGACGCTGCGAAGCACGATCCCGAATTCGTCGCCGCCAATACGCGCCACCACATCGCCTTCGCGCCGGCAGCCTTTCAGAATATCGGCTGTCCGTTGCAACACGAGATCGCCCGAATCGTGACCCAGCGTGTCGTTGATGCCCTTGAAGCCACCCAGATTGAGGATCATCACGCCGACATAGCCGCCATCCCGCTCGGCGCCGGAAATCGCTTCGGCCAGCTGCGCTTTGAAGAAAGAACGGTTGCCGAGCCCGGTCAGTCCGTCGGTTGATGCGAGTACCGCCAACCGCGTCTCGCCATCCCGCTGCGCCTGTATGGAGGCCGTGAGCGCCCGCGACACCACACCGATCTCGTCGCCCTGTTCCGGCTTCGCCGCTCCGTCCTGCTGCTGGTCCTGCGCATAGTCGCGCAAGGCCTCGATCGGTGCCACGAGAATGCGGTGGATCAGCATCGAGACAGTGAGAATGGCGAGGATCGCGGTGATGGCAAGCCAGGTCATGGTGTTCCATGCCCGGCCCATCAGCCGCGCAGCCACCCGATCTGTATCGATCCGTATAATGGCCAGGGCACGCGCGCCGTCATCGGCCAGGTCGAGCCATACGGCATAGTCGCCGCCGCGGACATTCACACCCGCCAGTTGCGTCTGTTGTTCGATCGAGATCGGACGTGGCGCAATGGTCTGCATGTCCGGATACGCCGCTGCAACGGCGGCGATGCTCTTGCCGCGCCACGACGGATGGGACGATACGACGATCCGCCCGTCGCTGCCGGCAATTGCCGCCTCCGCGATATAGGGCGCGTTGCCGATCGCCGACAGGATCGGCTCCATGTCATTGAGCGAGTCGGCGCGCCGGACCGCATAGGCCAGCACGTCGCCGGCCGCCCCCGCGCGCAATTCGGCCTCACGCGCCAGGTTCTGATTGAACATCATGAAGACATAGATGCCGCTCATCGCCACCAGCACCGCGCCGATCAACGTCAGAAGACCGACCACCCTGGCGCGCAGCGACAGGAATTGCACCGCAAGGCCGCCGCGCAAGCCCGATACGAAGGAGCGGGCACGCGCCGGCTCGCCCTCCTGGCCGGACGGTAAAACTTCGCGCTGCAGCGCATCACGCTCATACTCGGTCGACACTTGCTTCCTCGCGCGGCGAAACCCGGCAGGAGGCCGGATTGGCAGGAATCTCAAGTGTTTATAGAGGCTGGGAAACTAAGATTGCGTTACGCGCCGGGCATTGCCGCAGGGCCATTGTCCCGGAACGGAACAATCGTGACCGGGCTCGACGGCGCCGCCGGACGGTCGGCCAGCTTGATGCCTTTGAGCCACAGCCGAAGCGCTTCCCAATGGATGCCGCCGACAACTTTCAGGGTCAGCAAAGGGTGCTGGAGGAAGGTGATGGCAAGCTGCCGGTCGGTGAACAGCCGCGCCGTGCCGGCAAAGGAAGCCGTCAGCATCGCGCCGCCCTCGTCGCTCTCGCGGATTGTCAGCGCCAACCGCGCCCCCGGCCGCAACACCTTGAAATGATAGCGCCCGGAAACCGGGAGGAACGGCGATACATAAAACGCCTTGTCGCAGCCCTGCGACACGACACCGGCACCGGGCGTCTCCACGGGAATGAGATAGCTGTGTCGCTCGCCGAATGTATTGTTGACCTCGTAAAGCATCGCCACAAGCCCGCCATCGGCGCGATGGCAGAAATAGACGGTCAGCGGATTGAAGACATGGCCGAGCACACGCGGCAGGCACAGCACCGCAATGCGCCCACCGCCGAGATCGATTCCGGCACGCGACAGCTGCGTCTCGATCCAGCCGCGGAGCGGCCGCCCGGATCCGTCGCCGTGATCCTTGTCGTGAAAGCTGAAAAGTGAAAACCGGTTATGCGCGAAAAGGCGCAATCGCCGCGCCAGCGACGGCAATTCGTCGAGATCGAGGAGCATGTAGAAAACGCGATAGGAGAGCTTGTGCACGCGCGGGCGCAGCCGTCGATGAAACACCGTACCGGAATAGAGGCGCGAGGTGGCGGTTGCGGTCACACCGTCACCGCCAATGTTGCCGGAGACGGGGCAAGCGAAATGCGGCCGGATGGGTTGGCAACGGTCCATGGTCGCTGGATGCTGCCCAGTTGCTCGGCAACGGCAAGCCCCGCCTGCAAACCATCCTCGTGGAATCCCGAGCCGAAATAAGCACCGCAAAACCACGTTCGCCGCACACCCTGAATGTCCCAGAGTTGACGTTGCGCGGCAAAGGCGCCGGTGTCGAACACCGGATGATCATAGTCGATCCGCGCATGAACGCTCTCGGGCGCCGGATCGTGCGAAGGATTGAGTGTCACGAAAAGCGGCCGTTCGGTCGGCAACGGTTGCAACCGGTTCATCCAGTAACTGACGCAGACCGGAGAGCCGGCGCCACCGCCCATATAATTCCAGCTCGACCAGACGCGTTTGTTGAGCGGCATGAAGGCGGGATCGGAATGAAGCCAGGCGACGTTGCGCTGATAGGGCATGGCGCCGAGCAACGCCCGCTCGCGCCGATCGGCATCGGCGAGGAGCTGCAAGGCCTCGTCGCTATGCGCGGCGATGACGACATGATCGTAGCGTTCGACGCCGCCCTGTGTGTCGCTGACCGTCACGCCGCTGGCATCGCGGCTGATCGAGGTAACGCCGCTGCCGGTGCGGATACGGGCACCGAGCGGCATCGCAAGCTTCGACACATATTCGCGCGAACCGCCGGTCACCGTGCGCCAGGCCGGCCGGCCGCTCAAACCCATCAACCCGTGATTGTCGAAAAAACGCAGAAAGGCCAGCGCCGGAAACTGCTCCACACGCTCGATCGGCAACGACCAGATCGCCGCGCACATCGGCAGCAGATGATCGTCGCGCAGCGATGCCGAATAGCCCTGCTCGCGCAGGAATTCGCCAAGCGGCTTTTCGTCGAGCCCGGCCTGCAAGGCAAGCCCCGGCGCCGAACGATAAAGCTTCAGAATGTCGCCGATCATGCGCCACATGCGCGGGCTGGCGATATTGCGCCGGTCGGCGAAAATGCCGTTGAGCCCGGAGCCCGAATATTCGAAGCGCCGCGCCGCACCGGTTTCGAGCGAGGCGGCAAACGACATGTTACTGGCGCTCGTCTTGACGTCGAGCAGATCGAACATCGCGGTCAGATTGGGGTAATTGCGCTCATTGTAAACGATGAACCCGGTATCGACCGGCACCGGCCCTTCCGGCAACTCGGCAACGACCGTGTTGGAATGACCGCCGATGCGCGCATTCTTTTCGTAAACGGTCACGTCGTGGCCCATCGAAAGCAGCCATGCGGCCGACAAGCCCGATATGCCGGTGCCGACAACGGCGATGCGCAGCCGCGGACGGTGGGGGCCGTTCCGGGGAACGGAACGGGAAGCGCGGTCATCGAAGGGGGCCATTATGTGCCTCGGAGAGGAAAGACTGTCATGCTCCATACGTCATGCCGCCGGCCCCGGATCACCATGCCACACGGGCAGCGCCGTTGATGCACCTTTCGCAAACGGCGCCCAACCCCTAGACTCGCAACGGCGGTTCCCCGCGAAGTGATCCGCCGGCGCTCGAGGCGCGTATCCGTCATATGTCACCAGCAACCGGCATATTGCAGATCAGCCCCGCCCCAACCGGCCGCACGACGTGGCGGCCGAACCTGAGAAAGCTGGGCTTGATGGATCGGGACAGGACGTCCGCAACGGCGTCGGACGGAGTGGCGGAAGAAATGGCGGCGCTGATCGCCGCCATTGCGCGCGATGCCGACCGCACGGCCTTTGCCCGCCTTTTCGGTCATTTTGCGCCGCGCGTGAAATCCTATCTGCGCCGCCTGCGGGTCGAGGAGCGCCTGGCCGAGGACCTCGCCCAGGAGGTGATGCTGACGGTCTGGCGCAAGGCCGGCCAGTTCGATCCGTCGAAAGCCGCCGCCAGCACCTGGATTTTCACCATTGCGCGTAACCGCTTCATCGACACGGTGCGCCGCGAGCGCCGGCCGGATCTCGATCCGGACGAGCCGATGCTGGTGCCCGAAGCGCCGCGCCCGGCGGATGAAAGCATGGCGGCAACCCAGATCGGCACCCGCGTCCATGCGGCCATGTCGGACCTGCCGCCCGATCAGGCCGAAGTGGTGGCGCTCTCCTTTCTGGAAGGCCTGCCCCATTCGGCCATCGCCGAGCGCCTCGACATCCCGCTCGGCACCGTCAAATCGAGACTGCGACTTGCCTTCGGCCGCCTGCGGCCGGTGCTGGAGGATCTGAAATGAGTGCCGCCCTTGCCAATCCCGCGCCCGTCACCCACCGCCTCGGCGACGAGTGGCTGATGGCCTATGCGGCAGGCACGCTGTCGGAAGGACAGTCGCTGCTGGTCGCCGCGCATCTGAGCTTCCTCGACGATGCGGCCGAACGCCTGGCCGTTGCCGAAGCGGCGGGTGGCGCGTTGTTCGAAACAGTGTCGCCCGAACTGATGGCGCCCGATGCGCTGGCGCGGACACTGGCGCGCCTCGATGCCCCGGCTACGCCCGCGCCGGTTCCGGTCGCGCCGCGCGTCGGCGCCGACGATCCGCTGCCGGCCCCCTTGCGCAACTGGCTCGGCGGCGGCGTCGACGATCTCAAATGGAGTTTCCTCGGGCCGGGCATGAAGAAGGTCAAGCTCTGGCGCGGCGGCCCCAACGACCAGCGCCTCTGGATGCTGCGCGCCCAGCCGGGCGTCAGCGTGCCCAAGCACGGCCACCGCGGCACCGAACTTGTGCTGGTGCTGAAAGGCAGCTTCAGCGATCCGCATGGCCGCTTCCGCCCCGGCGATGTCGAGGAAAGCGACGACAACCGCATGCACGCCCTCGGAATCGATGAGGGCGAGGAATGCATCTGCCTCGCCCTCACCGAAGGCCCGATCCGCTTCGAGAGCTGGCCTGCGAGGCTGGTCCAGCCCTTCATCGGGCTCTGAACCTCAGAACCGCGCCGTCGCCACCAGCCGCACATTCCGGCCCGGCTGCAACACGTCGTTCTTCTTGAACGAGCTGTGGTGGCGGATGTCCTCATTGAGCAGATTCTCGCCGACCACCGCGAACTCGAAGCCGATATTGTTGTTGAGGTTGGTGGGCTGCATGATCTTGTAACGCAGCTCCGCCCGCACATTGGTATAGCTGCCGGTCGCCGTTTCGTTGGCCTCGATCCGGTCCTGCTTGAAGGCATGCAGGAAGCCGAGCCGCCCCGAAATGCGGTCTTCCTCGAAGAACACGCCGGCGCCGGCCCGCATCGGCGGAATGCGCGGCACATTGCCGCCCGCATCGAGCGTCGCGCGCACCATGTCGAACTGACCGGTGACGCCCGCGCGCCCTGTCGCCCAGCGCAGCACCGTCGCGCTGGCCGCCGCCTCGAAACCGCGGAAGGTCGCGTCCTGCTGGCGGAAGAACACCTGGTCGAGTTCATCGCCGGTGCCGTGCGGCGTACAGGTGTCGAAACCGTCATCGTCGCATTCTTCGCCGGTCAGTTGCTTGTAGATGAAGCCGTCGAACGAGGTGTGGAAGAGAGCGGCCTCGAAGGAGAAGTCCTCGCCCTCGCGCCGCGCATTGATCTCGAACGACTGCGCCTTCTCCTTGCCGAAAGTCGGATCGCCGATTTCGAACGTCTCGGTCGCCTCGTGCGGGCCTTTGGAGAAGAGTTCCTGCACGTCGGGCGCCCGCTCGACATGCTGCGCCGTTGCGCCGACAACCCAGCCGCCGCCGAGGCTCTGGACAAGACCCAGCGAGCCGCTGACCGGCGTGAAGCGGCGCGACACGGCGAAATCGAAAGGATTGACCGGATCGACGATGTCGAGCGCCGTCCCCTTGACCTCGACGCGTTCGACGCGGCCGCCGAGCTGCAGCTTGAGACTGTCGGTAACCGGCATTTCCTCGAAGACGAAGCCCGCCAGCGCCTCGCTATGCGCCGGTGCCAGAAGCTCGCCGCCCTCGCCCGCGGCCTTGACCTCGCGCTTGCGGAAATGAACGCCCAAAGCGCCGGTGAAGGGCCCGACGGCGCGATGCAGCAGCTCCGCCCGGACTTCGCCCTCGCGATTGTCGAAACGCGACTCGGTGCTGCCGCCGACATCGAGTTCGCCATGCGAATACTCGCTATAGCCCGCATCGGCCTTCAATCCGCTGAACGGGCCGCCGGAAAATTCGAGCTCGGCCGCACCCTGAAAGCGCGTCTGCCAGAGCGAGATGCGCAGCGGATCGTTGGGATCCTCCGGCGCCGGAATGCCGTATTCGCTGTCGTAATGGCTGATCGAACCGCCGATATAACCATTCTCGAGCAACAGCGAGGCACCGCCCGCCACGCCGGCGCTCTCGGTCCATGTGTGCTGCTGTCGCTTGGTCGGCTGGTTCGGAATCTGGTAATTGCCGGTCTTGCGCGCGAATGTATCGACATGCCAGACGACATTCCCGGTCGCGACATTGAGATCGGCATAGCCCTGCCGGCCGTAATTGACATGGTCGTACGCGGTCGAGACTTCGCCCTCGAAGCCGCCTTTGGGCATCGTGCTCGGAATGCGGTTGTTGATGATATTGACGACGCCGCCGATCGCCTCGCTGCCGTAACGCAGCACCGCCGGCCCGCGCACCACCTCGACACGCCTGGCCGACAGGGGATCGATCGGCACGCCGTGATCCTCGCTGACCGTCGAGACGTCGCCGGCGCCGATGCCGTTTTCCTGCACCCGGACCCGCGTATTGTCGAGGCCGCGAATGATCGGCCGGCTGGCGCCCGCCGCAAAGGAGCTGGCGGCGATGCCGGGCTTGTCGGCCAGCAGCCCGCCAATGCTGGTCGCCGGCGAGGCGAGGATCTCTTCCCGCGTGACCACGGTCACCGGCGCCGCCAGCTCGTCCAGCGGCGAGGCCAACGGCGAAGCCGTGACGAAGACCGTCGGCGCCACGGCCTCCTCGGCCAGCGCGGACGAAGCCGCGCCGAGCGCGATGACGGAAGCGGCCGCGTAAAGCGGTGAAGCAAAGCGTTTCATCGAAGAACCCCCCGGACAGGTACAACCGGCACACGGCGCCGGACATGAGATGTTATACTATAACAATTCATAACCCCTGATGCCGCCGGGATCAACCCCTCGAAAGGGCGGTTGCGAAACCAGGGGCGGCGGCGCCATTCCGCCCCGGCCGCCGGCAGGCTAGAGCGCTTCTCGGAAAAGTGGAATCCGGTTTTCCGAAAAGAAGCGCGACCAAACAATAACTTGGAGTCTTTCAGTGTTTCGTGGAAACATTGAAAGACTCTTGCGCCTCACGGCCACTTCACCGTCGGCGGCATCGACGACAGGATCGCGTTGACATTGCCGCCGGTCTTCAGGCCGAAGGTGGTGCCGCGGTCATAGAGCAGGTTGAATTCGACATAGCGGCCGCGCCGGATCAATTGTTCCTCGCGTTCGGCCTCGCTCCATGCCTCGTTGAAGTGGCGGCGCACCAATGCCGGATAGATGTCGAGGAAAGCCCGCCCCACATCCTGCGTGAAGGCGAAGTCCTTGTCCCAGTCGCCGGAATTGAGGTGATCGTAGAAAATGCCGCCGGTGCCGCGCGGTTCATTGCGATGCGGCAGGAAGAAATATTCGTCGCACCACTTCTTGAACTTCGGATAATAGCCGGCATCGTGCCTGTCGCAGGCGCGTTTCATGGCGGCGTGAAAATCGACCGTATCGGGATGATCGGCGCGGCGCTGCACGTCAAGCACCGGCGTCAGGTCGCCGCCGCCGCCGAACCAGGCTTTCGTCGTCACCACATGGCGCGTGTTCATGTGCACGGCCGGCACGCGCGGGTTCTGCATATGGGCGATCAGCGAAATGCCGGAGGCCCAGAAGCGCGGGTCTTCTTCCGCACCCGGCATCTGCTTGCGGAAGTCTTCGGAAAATTCGCCGTAGACGGTCGAGATATGGACGCCGACCTTTTCGAAGACGCGGCCGGTCATCACCGACATTTCGCCGCCGCCTTGATCATGCGCGCCGTCGCCGCGCCGCCAGGGCGTGCGGATAAAGCGGCCGGCCGGGCGCTCGGCCAAGGTGCCGGTCAGTTCGTCCTCCAGCTTCTCGAATTCGGCGCAGATCAGGTCGCGCAATGCGCGAAACCATTTGGCGGCGCGTGCTTTGCGTTCTTCGGTGGTCTTGTCGTCGCTCTCGGCCATCGTCTCTTCTTTTTGCAATTGACCGCTCTTACTTAGCCGCCGGGAACCCGGCCGGGAAGCCTGCCGTCTGCCGCAGCGCTTCCGACAGCACCATCGCGGCCGCCACCGCCATGTTCAGCGAGCGGGCGGGCGGGCGCATCGGGATCGTCACCCGGTCATCCGCTGCCGCATGCACCTCGTCCGGTACGCCGGCGCTTTCCCGGCCGACCAGCAGGATGTCCGAGGGCCGGTAGCTAAAGTCCACAAAAATATTATGGGTTTTAGTCGTCAGCAGCACCAGCCGCGATGTGTGAGGCTGCGTGCGCCGAAAATCGTTCCATGAGGCATGCCGCGTCACCTCGGCCAGCGCGCCATAGTCCATGGCCGCGCGTTTGAGGTCGCGGTCCGACCAGGGAAAGCCGCAAGGCTCGATAATGTCGACCGGAACGCCGAGACAGGCGCCGAGCCGGAGCAAGGTTCCGACATTGGGCGGGATGTCGGGTTCGTAAAGCGCGAGGCGCATCGGAGGCCTTTGAACAGAGGGTTGGAACGCGCCGCAACGGCGCCGATTGCGTCAATTCGACATGCGGCGATGCGTCATCCTGCCACAGGGCGGGCGGGACTGGACAATGGCCTGATTGGATGCCACAAAACCACGCAATGCATGGGGCGAAAGCAGGGGATTCGTCGGTCTTTCGCTCGAAGCAGCGGGTCTCTTCCACCCCGTTGCTGCACTTCAACGAGGAGACCTGAACCGTGGCACAAACCCACGCGGTCGAGCCGACCAGGCGCGATTTTCTCTATGTAGCTACCGGATCCTTCGCCGCCGTCGGCGCGGCCTTCGCCATCTGGCCGCTGATCGATCAGATGAACCCGGACGCCTCGGTTCTGGCGCTGGCGTCGATCGAAGTCGACATCTCGAACATTCCCGAAGGCCAGGAAAGCACCTTCAAGTGGCGCGGCAAGCCGGTCTTCATCCGCCATCGCACGGAAGCCGAAATCGCGGCCGCCGAAAGCGTCGATATCGCGACGCTGCCCGATCCCGAATCCGATGTCGCCCGCCTGCGTCCGGGTCCCTCGGGCGAGGTCGACAAGAAGTGGCTGGTCGTCATCGGTGTCTGCACGCATCTGGGCTGTGTGCCGCTTTCCTATCGCGGCGAGTTCGACGGTTATTTCTGCCCCTGCCACGGCTCGGTCTACGACACCTCCGGCCGTATCCGCAAAGGCCCGGCACCGACCAATCTCGAAGTGCCGCCT
>JAUXOE010000233.1 GCA_030682415.1 Parvibaculum sp. | reverse complement strand
GCAAAAATCCGCGAACGCGAAACCGGGCCGCGCGCCGCCGTCGAACTCAATGATCTGTAAGCTCGAATTCGCCAGCAGGGCGCTGACGGAGTGGGATGGGCGGGCGCGGGACGGCGCGTGAAGGACTCGGACGAAATTAATTCGTAGACTGAGCATTACGTTTCTTCATCACCCGGACGGCCCCCTCACCCTTCCGCGCCTTCGGCGCTCCCTCCCTCTCCCCGTTGGGGAGAGGGAATTGAGATGATGGCCTATATCTCCCTCTCCCCTCCGGGGAGAGGGAAGGGGCCCGCCGATGCGCCATCAGGCGCGTCGGTGGGAAGGGTGAGGGGTCTTGTCCAGTTCGATGAGGATCATCTCCAGCACGCCATCCGTGTTCGTGAGCACATCGGGGTTCCAGAAACGAATGACGCGATAACCTTTCGATTCCAGAAAGCGGGTGCGGCGCTCAACGGCCGGATTGTCCGCATGCTGACCGCCATCGACTTCGACGATCAGCATATGTTCGGCACAGAGGAAATCGGCGATATAGGGGCCGACCGGCACCTGCCGCCTGAACTTGGCGCCGCCGAGCATGCGGTTGCGCAGCCGCAACCACAAGCGCCCTTCGGCATCCGTTCGGTTGATGCGCAGGTACCGTGCACGGGAAACATTTTGCCGCTTCATGCGTGGTCCCCCTCACCCTTCCCACCGACGCGGCTTCGCCGCATCGGCGGGCGTTCGAGGACGAAAAGGTCCACCGGACCTTTTCTTGTGTCCTCTCACCCCTCTCCCCTCCGGGGAGAGGGAGAATGGAGTCGCCATTTGCTTCCTTAGTCTGATCAAACCGTCGTGGCGCTTCAATCCCTCTCCCCGATAGAGAGAGGGAGAAATATTACCGCTGCACCATCTTCTGTGCTTCTTCGGCAAACTTCTTTGCCGCTTCGCCGTCGCCTTTCTGCAGCGCCGCGAGATCGACCGGGACGGTGATGCCTTTCTGCGCGGCGGGGCGCGCGGCGATGGCGTCGAGCCAGCGTTGCAGATGGGGCAGATCGTCGATCTCGACGCCCGACCATTTATGCGTGCGCACCCAGCACCAGTTGGCGATGTCGGCGATCGAATAGTCGCCGGCGAGATATTCATGGGTGGCGAGATGGCCGTCGAGAACGGTGAAGAGGCGTTTGGTTTCGTTCTGGTAGCGGTCGATGACGGGCTGGATCTTTTCCGGGAAGTAGCGGAAGAAGACATTGGCCTGGCCCATCATCGGGCCGACGCCGCCCATCTGGAACATCAGCCATTGCGTGACGCGCGAACGGCCCTTTGCATCCGCCGGCATCAGCCTGCCTGTTTTCTCGGCAAGGTAGAGCATGATCGCGCCCGACTCGAAGACCGCAAAATCGCCCTCGTCGCGATCGACGATCGCCGGAATGCGCCCGTTGGGATTGAGTTTCAGGAAGGCGGGCTCCTTCTGTTCGTTCTTCTGCAGCGCGATGGCATGGACATTGTAAGGAAGACCAAGCTCCTCGAGCGTGACGGAGGCTTTCCAGCCATTGGGCGTCGAGGCGGTGTAGAGGTCGATCATGATTGTGTTGCCTTCCCTGAAATCGCGATCCGGTCTGCCGGCAGGCGCCGGATACGGCATGACATCTGCCGTTTTACCGGCCGCCCCTATCTTGGATCGCGCCGCCGACCACACAAGGGACGGGCACGAAACATGACCGAATGTTCATCTTGCAGCGCCGCAGACCGCCGCAATCCGGCCATGGTCCGCTGTTTAGGATTCTCGACAGCGCGGCCCGTTGCAGCGCCGAAAACACCGGCTTTGCTTGCGCTGGCGGCAAAACCGTTGAACACTGATTAACCCCCGGGCCGCCTCGCGCGACCGGCGGGAGGGGGCCCAGACACGAAACCGGAGGATGAATTCGATGAATCGCAGAAAAGGCATGGCCGGACTGATCAAGGCGCTGTCGCGCCGGCAGTTCATGACGGGAACGGCCGCGGTCGGCATCAGCCTGACCGCGATGCCCAAATTCGCGCGCGCTCAAGGCGCGGGCAACGTGGTCTTCGCCAATTGGGACACCTATATCGGCGAAACGACGATCGACGACTTCACCGCCGAAACCGGCATCCGCGTGACGGTCGACACCTTTGCCGACGTGTCGGAGCTTTTCGCCAAGATGCGCGGCGGCAATGTGGCCTATGACGTCATCGTGCCGTCGAACGACTGGCTGCCGCGCATGAACGCGGCCGGCATGCTGCAGAAGCTCGACCATTCGAAGATCCCCAACATGGCGAATATCTTCCCGCGCTTCATGGACGCGCCTTTCGATCCGGGCCGCGAATATTCGCTGCCCTATATGTGGGGCACGATCGGCATCGGCTACCGCAAGTCGGCGGTCAGCGGCGTGCCCGACAGCTGGAAATATCTCTATGACAGCGACCAGTATTCCAACAAGATCGCGCTGCTGTCCGATTGCGGCACGATGCTGGGCTGCGCGCTGAAATATCTCGGCTATTCGCTGAACTCGACCGACAAGGCCGAGAACGAAGCGGCGGCCCAACTGATCATCAAGCAGAAGAAGCACATCAAGGCCTTTGCCGAGGATAACGGCCAGGACCTGCTGGCGGCCGGCGAAGTCGACCTGACGATGGAATATAACGGCGACATCGTGCAGCTGATGACCGAAGACGACGATGTCGAT
>JAUXOE010000228.1 GCA_030682415.1 Parvibaculum sp. | reverse complement strand
CTTCTTCTTGTTGGCGTTGGTCACCTTGTGGCCGATCACATCCTTCACATAGAAAACGTCGACCGCGCGCTCGCCATAGGTGGCGATATGGGCCGAGCCGATGGTGAGGCCGAGATGGAAGAGGGCGCGGGTCAGCGCGTGAACAAGGCCCGGCCGGTCGAGGCCGTTGACCTCGATAACGGTGTAGGCATCGGAGGCGTCGTTGTCGATGAAGACCTGGGGCGCGACCGAAAAGGCTTCGGTGCGGCGCTCGCGGCGCGCGCGCTGCTCGATCGCATCGGGGGGCAGGATTTCGCCCGACAACACCTTGCGGATCGTTTCCTCAAGCCGCTGCAAGCGGCGCGGCTCGGCGATGGCGCCGCCGGCGGCGTCCTGGACCCAGAGCATGTCGAGGGCCATGCCGTCGCGGGTGGTGAAGATTTTCGCATCGACGATGTTCATGCCGAGCACGGCGCAGGCGCCGGCGAAACGCGCGAAGAGACCCGGATGGTCCTGGGTGTAGAATGTGAGCTGGGTGACATCGCGGTCGGGCTCGGGCTCGGCCGCGACAGTGAGCGGGGCCTCCCTGGCGCCTTCGATCAGGCGGGCATGGCGCTCCAGCGTTTCGACATCGAGCGAGAGCCAGTAGCCGGCGGTGTGACGGGTGAAATAGCGCTCGCGGGCCGCTTTCGACCAGTCGGTGAGACGGGCGCCGAGCGCTTCCTTGGCTTCGGCAACGCGCTGCTGACGGTTCAGCGCGCTGTCGCCGCCCTGCAGCACGGCTTCGGTTTCGAAATAGAGCTGGCGCAGCAATTGCGCCTTCCAGCCGTTCCAGACGCCGGGGCCGACCGCCTTGATGTCGACGACCGTCAGCACAAAGAGCATTTTCAGCCGCTCGGGGCTCTGCACCAGACCGGCGAAATCGCGCACGGTGCGCGGATCGGCAATGTCGCGGCGCTGGGCGACGTCGGACATCACCAGATGGTTTTTCACCAGCCAGGCGACCGATTCCGTTTCGCCGGCGCTCATGCCGAGACGCGGGCAGAGGCGGCGCGCGATCGATGCTCCGGCATCGGAATGATCCTCGTCGCGACCCTTGGCGATGTCGTGGAGGAAGACCGCCATGTAGACGACGTTGCGGCTCTTGATCTTGCCCATCAGCTCATGGGCCTTGGGATATTCCTCGACCGCCACCCCGCGCTCGACTTCCGAGAGGATGCCGATGGCGCGCAACAGATGTTCGTCGGCCGTGTAGTGGTGATACATGTTGAACTGCATCAGCGCGACGATGCGGCCGAAATCGGGGACGAAGCGGCCAAGCACACCGGCCTCGTTCATCCAGCGCAGGGTCGTTTCGGGCGTCTTTCGCGAGGCCAGTATTTCGAGGAAGAGGCGGTTGGCTTCCTCGTTCTTGCGCAAGGTCGCATCGACCAGCTTCAGCGAGCGCGTCAACAGCTTCAGCGCGTCGGGATGAATGTCGAGGCCGTGCTGGTCGGCGACATGAAAGAGACGGATGATGTTGACCGGGTCCTTGTCGAAGAAGTTTTCCTTCGTCACTGCCAGGCGGCCGCTCTCGACGTTGAAGCCGCGAATGATTTTCTTGCGGCGCATGGCCTGCATGAAGCGGCCGATGGACGGCTTCTTCTTTTTCTCCTGCTCTTCAAGCACGGCGCAGAAAATGCGCGTCAGATCGCCGACATCCTTGGCAATCAGGAAGTAGTGCTTCATGAAGCGTTCGACCGCCTTCAGGCCCCGGTGCTGCTGATAGCCGAGGCGCTTTGCCATTTCGGTCTGCAGGTCGAAAGTGATGCGCTCCTCGGCCCGCTCGGTGAGGAAGTGCAGCTCGCAGCGCACCGCCCAGAGAAAATTCTCGGCCTTGCGGAAGGTCTGGTATTCCTCCTTGGTGAAGACGCCTTCCTTGACGAGATCGGAGGGCTGCTTGACGCGGTAGACATATTTGGCGATCCAGAAGAGCGTGTTGAGATCGCGCAAGCCCCCCTTGCCTTCCTTGACATTGGGTTCGACCAGATAGCGGCTCTCGCCCGACCGCGTGTGGCGCTGGTCGCGCTCGGCAAGCTTGGCCTCGACAAACTCGTTGGCCGTGCCCTTGACCACCTCGGCATCGAAACGCTTTTCGAGATCGTCGTAGAGCTCGCGGTCGCCATAGATGAAGCGGGCTTCGAGCAACGCGGTGCGGATGGTGAAGTCGGCCCGCGCCAGACGGATGCAATCGGCGATCGAGCGCGTCGCATGGCCGACCTTCAGGCCCAGATCCCAGAGCACATAGAGCATGTATTCGACGACGCTCTCGCCCCAGGGGGTCTGCTTGTAGGGCAGCAGGAAGAGGAGATCGATGTCGGAGCCCGGCGCCAGCGTGCCGCGGCCATAGCCGCCGACCGCGGCAATGGCGATGCGTTCGGCCTTGCTCGGATTGGAGGCGGCGAAGACATGGGTGGTGGCGAAGCGATAGAGTTCCTCGATCACCTTGTCCTGCATGTAGCAAAGACTTTCGGCGCAGACGCGGCCGCGATGCGCGCCCTGCTCCAGACGCTCGCGCGAACGGGCGCGGCCCGAAGCCAGCACCGCCTTCAGAATGTCGACGACGGCGCGCTTCAGTTCCACCTCGTCGCTGCCGAAGCGGGCGGCGGCGGCATCGAGATCGGCGCGGATGCGC
>JAUXOE010000220.1 GCA_030682415.1 Parvibaculum sp. | reverse complement strand
GCGTCAACGCACCGTCTTCATGCAGCAGCGGCAGCAGCACCATTTCGAAGGTCGCCTCGCGGCCGTCGGTGGTCGTGGCGGTATATTCGACAACCGTGACGCCGGCATTGGCGGTGACGTCGTCGAGAGCACTCTTGATATTTTCAGCGCAGTCCTCGCCCCACATCGAAAGCATGTTGTGGCCGCGAAATTCCATGCCGTAGACGCTGCACAATCCGGTTCCGGCGAGGCGGAAGCGATAGGTGTCGCGGTCCTTGCGTTCGAGAATGAATACGTAGGGCAGGACGGCGCGCATGTCGCCGGGCTCGATCTCGCTGCGTCGCGGCGCCGGACGGCCGGCGCGGATCGCGTTCCAGTAGTCGAACAGCGCTTGTGTGGTCTTGTGCTTCATCGCCCTCATCCCTCGCCCTGGCGTCATGTCCGCCGGATGGGGGATGCCCCGTTGCCCGGCCGGATGTTAGCCCATTCAAAACGGCTCGTCCCGTTTCGGGTGTCGCCGTCCCTGTCCGGTTCCTTTTTGGCTTTTCGTACCGATCCGGTACGGGAAGTTGCGCCATTTGGAGCGGACAGGGATGAGGGAGCAGAAACCGTGCCAGTCGTTAATGACGGCGGCGCGGGCGCCGGGCCGATGGCCGCCCTTGGCTAATTTCATGAATAAATACAATGAGATATGGAGGTGTCGGCAGGGTGCTGCCGGCGCGGAAAGGTTAATTCCCTGTCCGGATTTGCGCCGCTGGCGGCAGGCCGGCCGCTTGCATCGACGGTTTGGTACGCAATGCCGCCGCTTCGGGTCATCCGGCATGGCTTCTGCATTGAAGGTCCCGAGTACCCGTTAAGACGCAGGCCAACGAGCCCCCCCGAGGGCCGGGAGTGTCAGGATGAAGCAGATGATGAAGTTTACCTTTTCCAGCCGTGGGCTGGCCCTGAGCGGCATGGCGCTGGCCGCCGCTCTCTTGCTCGCATCGATGGGTGCGGGCCCGGCCTATGCCGGCAGTTGTGACAGTGGTTGTGGCGGTGGTGGCTATAAGCCGCCCAAGCCCGACTACGGCTCCAACTACAACAAGAATTACAACTCGAACTACAACAAGAACTACAACCAGAACACCAACACCAACACCAATACGAACACCAACACAAACACGAATACCAACACGAATACCAACAACATCGACATCAACGTCCAGGTCAATGCGGCGGCGCAGGCGACCGCGACGGCAACGGCGATTGCCAATGCCAGTGCGGCGGCCGACAGCGCCTCGCAGGCGATGGATCGCGGTAGCGCGGTTGCGATCGGCAATGGCAGCGGCGGCGGCTTCGGCGGCGGTGGCGGCGGCTTCTTCGCCGCTGCGGCGCCTGTCACGCCGATGGGATCGCTCAATGTCATCGTGCGCGAGAAGCATGTGGCAAAGCCGGTCAAGGGCATCTGCGTCAGCGCCAAGGGTCTCGAAGAGGCGGCGCGCCTGAGCTCGGCCGTCACCGAAGTGACGCCCGGCCAGGATGTCGAACTCTTCCATTGCGTTGCCGGCGACATGCTGGTCGCCACGATCGGCCGCATGGCCGGTGCTGGCGGCGACACGCCCGACTATCGCGGCGGCTATGTGATCGAATGCCGTCCGGGCGAAGCGCTGCATCACGGCTCCAACGGCATGCTGGCTTGCGTGCCGCAGCGCGCGCCGTCGATGACGCGCATTCCGCAACAGACGCGCACGGCCTATGCCGAGGTGCTGATCCGCAAGAGCGAGCGCCACGAACAGGTGTCGTCGAGCGATGGCGGCGGCGGCTTCTTCACCGGCGGCGTCGGTTACTAAGCGTTTCCAGGTGAAGTGGAAGCCGGTTCACCGTCCGGAAACGCGACAAAACATCTCTAGAACAACGGGCGGCGGGACGCGATAGCTTCATCCGCATCCCGCATATCCAGGGCGAACGGGGAGAGCGAAAGCTCTCCCCGTTTTCGTCTGCACTCGCCGTTTTACCCACGACACCTGCGCGCTCATCTGCGGCATCGGCGCACATTGACGGATCGAGGGAAAGGGAATCACATCAAATGACATATGAAATGGCATATGTGTCTTTTTTCACGGTGCATCGAAGATGTGGGCGGGGCTTGGCGCGGTTCTTCTGATCCTGACGGTAAGTCTCGGGGGCAGCGCCACGGCGCAGCATCACGGGCCGACGCCGACGCCGCCGGTTCCGAAACAACCGACAGCGCCGGTTCAGCAGCAACTGCAGCAGAAGCAGATCGAGCGGAACCTGCCGGACGGCTTTGCGCGTCCGACGGTGGCGATACCCGACAAATCGGGAACGCAGACCAAGCCGATGCCGCCGCTCTGGCCCGACAAGTATCATCCGCGCGGAACAGCCGTTCACGCACTGACCGAACTGATGAAGCAGGAACCGGCCGGGGGGCGCCCCATCGAAGAATTTTCGGTCACAGCCAGGAATGGTGGCTTCATTGTGACCAAGACCTATACCGGCGCGCTCGGTGATCGCTGGATATGGGAGAGCTGGGTTCCTTCGTCGGACCTCGGAATCGCCTATCCGGCCGATGCTGAGGGCTGGTCTGCTTCGTGGAGCAATCCCGGCGGCAAGCAGCCATGGCCCTATGACGATCACGGCCATGGCGGTGTTGGTCCGGGCGACGTGAAGCTTGAAAGCACCTTGCCGAAACCGGCCGAGCCGGTGCGGAAACAGGAAGACTATTCGCACATCCCGGTTGATGAAATTCCGCACGATCTGCGCGAGGGGCTCGGCCTCAATCTGCCGGCCTATGACCCGGCGGCAGTCGAGTTGTCGCGCGGGCTTGCCCAGCGCGACGCCGAGCGCGCGGCCGAGACGCAGTTGCTTGCCAAGCAGATTCTCGGGATCGGTATCGAGGCGGGGGTTTTTGTAGCTTCCACCGCCTTGCCAGCGGCTGGCGTTCTGATTGGCGGCGGACGTGGCTTTACCAATGCCTATCTGCAGGCGCTTGAAGAAGGTGCGTCGGAATTCGATGCGATGATGCGTGGCTTCGGCGCCGCGGGCATAAGCGTCGCGATCAATATGTCGGGCGGCAAGCTTGCCGATGCTCTCAAGAGCAATCCGGCGCTTGCCCAGGCTCTTACCGGCATGTCGCAGCGCGTCAAGAATCTGGTTGCGCTCAACGTCGACGCTGCAGTGAATTTCGGCGGCAATCTTGCCGAAAACGCCATCTATGCGCTTGGCGAGATTGCCGGTGGCGAACCGCGGCCCGATGCGTGGCGCTATGAAGACCCGTTCCCGCCCGGCCAGCAATACAATCTCGAAATGTAGGCGGACCGTTCCTTGACCGTTTGGACCAGCAACGAAATGAAGCGCATCCTCCTTGCATCGATGATGGCCCTGTCG
>JAUXOE010000210.1 GCA_030682415.1 Parvibaculum sp. | reverse complement strand
GGCCCATGCAACGGGCGACCGCCGCCGCGGCGCCGGCCTCGGCCTCTCGCTGGTCCATTCCTTCGTCGAACTGCATGGCGGCTGGGTGACGCTGGAATCGACGCCCGGCATCGGCACCCGCGTCGCCTGCCATCTCCCCGTCCGCGCCGCGCCGCCGGCCCGCATCGCCCCCGCGCCCGATGCGCCGACGCGGCTCGAAGTGGGGTAGGGCGCGCAGAAAATCCGTAAGCGGATGGTTTTGTTCACCGTCTCCCGTTCGCGGAGAAGGAAGAATCCCTCTACAGGAAAATCCGGCAAGGCACCGCTTGCCCATCCGGCCCCTTGACCTGGAACGCGGCGCCGCGCTCGAATTCGCGCCTCGGCCGTTCGGCCATCGGAAATTTCTCGCCCACGCCGACCCGGTAGCGGGTCATCATTCAACCGGAAAATACTGGGCCTAGTCGGCGCGCTCCAGCACTGCACAGGCGATCCGCGCTCCGGCGCCGCCGATCGGCTGGCTCATGTGATCGTCCGCCGCCTCATGGATCACGATCGCCGTGCCGTCATCGTCGAACAGCGCCGCCCGTCCCTCCGCGCCGTCGAAGCTGACCAGCGCCGAAAACATCTCGGCCTTGCCGGTCCCGTCTTCATGCACATAGAGATTCGGCAGGTCGCCGAAGTCGGGGCCGTCGGGGTTGAGCAGCCCGTGCGGCGCCTTCTCGCTCTCATGCGCGTGGTTGAGATGCCCGCCGGAAGCCATGAACTTCTCGTCCGAACAGTCGCCCGTGGCATGGAAGTGAACCCCGTGCCAGCCGGGCGCGAGGCCTTCCACCTCGATCCGCAGCAGCACGCCTCCCGGCCCTTCGCTGAGATCGGCCGAGCCGGCTTCTTTCCCGTCGGCGCTCATGAATTGTCCGGCGGCAAGCCGCGGTTCGGCCAGCGCGCCGCCGGCAAGAAGAGTGAAAAGGGCGGCAAGAGCGGCAACACGCATCGGGACCTCCGGAAACGGCAGACAAACCTCGACAAAACATAGACCGCCGCGCCCCCGGCGCCCAGCCCGGCCATCACAAAACCGTGACCGCGAAATCGAGGCTGGATACCGACTGACCGAAATGGTAAAACCAGTCAGTCACGACGACCGCGACCCCGCGCCCGCCCCCAATCCGCCGGAGGAACCCCAATGTCCATCACGCTGCGCGTCAACGGCACCCGCCACGACCTCGATATCGAGCCCGACATGCCGCTCCTCTGGGCCCTTCGCGACGAGATCGGCCTCACCGGCACCAAATTCGGCTGCGGCGTCGCCGCCTGCGGCGCCTGCACGGTCCATGTCGACGGGGTTGCGATGCGCAGCTGCGTCACCCCGGTCGAGGCGGTCGACGGCGCGGAAATCACCACCATCGAGGGGCTCGCCGCCGTCTCCGGCGCTGCCGAGGGGCATCTAAGCGCTCTGCAGCAGGCCTGGATCGAGGCGCAGGTGCCGCAATGCGGCTACTGCCAGTCCGGCATGCTGATGGCCGTTTCGGCGCTGATTGCCGAGAACCCTCAGCCCACGGATGAAGACATCGACGCGGCGATCACCAATGTCTGCCGCTGCGGCACCTATCCGCGCGTCCGCGCCGCCATCCGTTCCGTCACCGCCGCCTGAGGGAGAACAGCATCATGGCCATCGAACTCAAAAAGCCCTCGCGTCGTCAATTGCTGGTCGCGGGCGGTCTCGTCGGCGGCGGTCTGCTGCTCGGCGTCGCCGTCTCCGGTCCCTCGCGCCGCGGCCTCGCCGACAAACTGGCGGCCGAAGGCGGCGAACGTTTCGTCACCACCTGGCTGAAGATCTCGCCCGACAACATCGTCACGGTCTATGTCCCCCATTCCGACATGGGCCAGGGCCCGATCACCGCGCTTGCGATGATGGCGGCTGAAGAACTCGAGGCCGACTGGTCGCTGGTGCGCGCCGAACAGGCGCCGGCCGAAAAAGCCTTCGCCAACGAGGCGCTGGGCAACCGCTTCCTCGATGGCGACGCCGTGCCGCCGATGCTGAAAGGCGTCACCGCCGCCACCTGGACCAAGGTCGCGCAGTTCATGAACCTGCAGGTCACCGGCGGTTCGATGGCCGTGCGCTATACCGGCCATCACGGCATGCGCGTCACCGGTGCCGCCGCCAAGGACATGCTGGTCAAGGCCGCCGCCGCCCGCTGGGGCGTCTCGCCGGCGCAATGCACGGCTGCCCTGAGCATGGTCAGGGGCCCGGCCGGCCAGACCGCCACTTACGGCGAGCTGGCGGCCGACGCGGCGGATTATTCGCCTTCCGCCGCGCCGAAGCTGAAAGCCAAAAAGGACTACACCATCGTCGGCACGCCCCGCCCCCGCTTCGACATTCCGGCCAAGGTCGACGGCTCGGCAATGTATGGCGTCGATGCGCGCCCCGAAGGTCTGCTCTATGCGGCGGTCCATCTTGCCCCGGTTTTCGGCAGCACCGTCGCCGCTTACGACGCATCGGAAATCCTCACCCGCCGCGGCGTCAGACAGGTCGTCGACTTCCCCGGTGGCGTCGCCGTCATTGCCGACAATTACTGGCGCGCCAAGGAAGCCGCCCTTGCCCTCGATGTGACCTTCGACACCAAAGGCAATGAGGCGATTTCATCCGAAACGATCTTCGCCGCTCACGACGCCGCACTCGACGCCGGCAAGAGCGACAAGGATTTCGAAACCGGCAACGCCCCCCGCGCCTTCGAAGGTGCCAGCCGCGTGGTCGAGGCGTCCTACCGCGTGCCTTATCTGGCACATGCCTGCATGGAGCCGATGAACTGCACCATCTGGATCCGCGACGGCAAGGCCGATGTCTGGCTCGGCGTGCAGGACCCGCTCGGCGCCCGCGCCCGCATCGCCGAAATCGCCGGTCTCGACTTCGACAATGTGACGCTGCATCCGATGCTCTTGGGCGGCGGTTTCGGCCGCCGCATCCCGATCCGCGCCGGCTTCTTCGATTTCCCGAGCGAGATCGACTTCGCCGCGATCATCGCAAAAGAGGTCGCAGCGCCGGTCAAGCTGATCTACACCCGCGAGGACGACATCCAGCACGACGCCTATCGCATCGCCTCGACCTCGCGCCTGCGCGCCGCGCTCGACGACAACGGCTTCCCCGTCGCCTGGGAAAACCGCTATGTCCACAAGGACGAGCCCGGCGAGGCCCCGCACATTCCCTATGCCGTCGCCAACCAGTCGATCCGTTTTGTCGAGATCGACAATCCGGTGCCGCGCGGCCCCTGGCGCTCGGTCGCCCACACCCAGCACACTTTCTTCAACGAAAGCTTCGTCGACGAACTGGCGCATGAAGCGGGGCAGGACCCCTTCGAATATCGCCGCGCCATGCTGAAGGACCAGCCCCGTCATCTGGCGGTGCTGGAACTGGCGGCCGAAAAAGCCGGTTGGGGCCGTCCGCTGCCCGCCGGCCGCTCGCGCGGCATCGCGATCCAGCAAAGCTTCGGCTCGATCGTCGCCGAGGTCGCCGAAATCTCGATCGTCGAGCCCGGCGAAGTGAAGGTCCACCGCGTCACCGCCGCCGTCGATTGCGGCGAGGTGATCCATCCCGACACCGCCGCCCAGCAGGTCGAGTCGGCGATCATCTACGGCCTCACCGCTGCGCTCTTCGGCGAGATCAGCATCGAAGGCGGCGCCGTCGCGCAGACGAACTTCACCGACTACGAAATGCTGAAGCTCGCCGACACGCCCGCAATCGACGTCCACTTCATCGAAAGCGGCGCGCCGCTGGGCGGCCTCGGCGAGCCCGGCACCCCGCCGATCTCGGCCGCGGTCGCCAACGCGGTCTTCTCGCTGACCGGCCAGCGCATCCGCCAACTGCCGCTGAAGAACCACAAACTCTCCCCCGCCGCCGGCCAGTTCGCCCGCGCGGCGGACTAGTCGGTACGCAACGTTCCTTTCCCTCTCCCCAACGGGGAGAGGGAGGGAGCGAGCGTTTGCTCGCGGAAGGGTGAGGGGGCTTCGGCCTCGACACAAAACAATCCGCCAACGGAGGAACTCCCCCATGTCCTTAGTCCTCGTCACCGGCGGCTCGGGCTTCATCGCCGCCCATTGCATCCTGCAACTGCTGGCCGCCGGCCATGAGGTCCGCACCAC
>JAUXOE010000205.1 GCA_030682415.1 Parvibaculum sp. | reverse complement strand
GTCGACTTTGCCGGCAATGGCGAGGTGCTGGCCGCCGTTCACAATCATTTCGGCGACAAGCTCGTGGAGAGCACACAGGTGGGTCTGTCGCATTGGGACGCGCCGCGGGTGTCCGGCGCTTTGCCAGGCGCCAAGCCGCATCTCTTTTTTGCGCCCGACCAGGCACGCAAGCGGATGGAAGACTGGGGACAGAAGGGTTTCGACGCGAAGCTCGGCGAGAGCTGGCGCGCCTTTGCCGCCAAGGCCTCGACATGGGTCAAGCTCGAACGCGGCAAGGGTCCGGACGCCATTAGCAAGGTCTATTCCGAAACGCTGGCCGGAAAGATCGATCCGGCGGCCGGAAACATTCTCTCGCTCTGATAAAAACCAACAGGGACAGGAAACGAACATGACACTCGCAACGCCTCTGCTTCTGAGCGGCGCGCCCGGCTCGCCCTATACGCGCAAGATGCTTTCGGTGTTGCGCTATCGTCATATCCCCTATCGTTTCCTGCTGACCGGACACAACGTGCCGGAGAACCTGCCAAAGCCGAAGGTGGCGCTGCTGCCGACTTTCTATCTGAAGGAAGGCGACGGCGCTTACGAAGCAGCGGTCGATTCGACGCCACTGATCCGGCGCTTCGAAAAGGCGTTTGCGGGGCGCAATGTCGTGCCAGCCGACCCGGTCGTCGAATTCATCGACTACCTCCTCGAAGACTATGCCGACGAGTGGCTGACCAAGGCGATGTTCCACTATCGCTGGCACTACAAGGCCGACATCGACCGGGCGGCGGCCATTCTGCCGATGTGGCGCGGCATCACCGCACCGAAGGACGAACTTTCGAAATTGAGCAAGCTCTTTGCCGACCGGCAGATTTCGCGGCTCTATGTCGTCGGTTCCAACGACACGACAGCACCGGTGATCGAGGCGAGCTATCAACGCTTCCTCGACGCGCTTTCGGCGCATCTCGAAGTGCAGCCCTTCCTGATGGGCGGGCGGCCGGGCGGCAGCGACTTCGGCGTATTCGGCCAGTTAACCCAGCTTACGCATTTCGATCCGACTCCAATGGAGGAAACGCTCGCGCGGAGCCCGCGCGTTTTCGCCTGGGTCGACATCATGGAAGACCTGTCGGGCCTTGAGCCAACCGACGGCGACTGGATGAAACGAGACGCGATACCCAAAACGATACGCGGGCTGCTCGCCGAGGTCGGGCGCGTCTACGCCCCTGCCCTCATCGCCAATGCAAAAGCGCTGGCGGCCGGCGCCGAGACCGTCGAAACCGAGATCGACGGAAAGCGCTGGACGCAACAGCCCTTCCCCTATCAAGGCAAGTGCCTGCAATGGCTGCGCGAAAAGCGCGAGGCATTGTCGACCGCGGACCGGAAGGCGGTGGATGACGTGCTGGCGGGAACGGGCGTGGAAGCGCTGTTCGGCTAACGCGGCGCCGCAGCGGCCAGCGCTTTCGCCGTCTTCTCCATTACACGTTTGGCTTGCGCCACCGACAGCCCCTGATCTTCCCGCAGGCGGTGCCAGAACTCGAAGCTCATCGTCGCATCCAATGCGTCGAACAAGGTGCGGTCTCTGGTCAGCGCCGCTGGCAGCGATCCGCGCAAGATGCCCCGGAGGGCCTCGTTCATCCAATGCCGGTCTTCACGCAGGAAGGGCGACGTGTGACTGTGCACATCGGCCGCAATTCGCAGCGGCATGATTTTTTCGAACAATTTCGCGCGGCGGGCGACGAGTTGTTCCAACAAATCGGGCGCATCTGTTGGTGGTTGCTGCTCGGCCAGAACGGGACGCAGTTCGGTACGCATCAGCGCCGCGATTTCGCGATAGAGACTTTCCATGTCGTCGAAATGCCGGAAGACACTGCGCAGCCCGACATCGGCGCGCGCGGCCACATCTTCGGCGCGCGGCGCGACCTGACCATCGCGAATCAGATCGCGCATGGCCTCCACAATACGAAGCCTGCTCGCCTCGCTGCGGAGGCGGCGGCCATCCTTCGACTTTGGTTCTGCCTTGGCGGGGGACATTGAGCCCTTCGGGGGGGGGGATAGATTGGCTTTAAATGAACGATTTTGTCGCCCCATCATCCCAAAGGCCACTGACAAAAGCCATAAGCAGTGGCGCGATTTATGTCAAAAAACGGTGACAAGCCGTCGGAAATGCGGTTAACTAAGTGCGACGGGGTACGTCAGCGTTCGATCGGGTTTCAGCTGCCAGCGAGATGGTAGAGAAGCTCAAAGGCGCAAGGAAGAGAAGCCATTGGCCTCTCCTTGCCACCTTCAAAATCGAGCGCGGTTGGTGAGGCCCCGGCTCCATGTACGCCCCCCTTTCGCATCCCGTTCGACGGACGCATCCGCGATTCGCGATGATGCTTGCCGTCATTGCCGCATTGATGCTGTGGATGTTCACCGCAACGCCGGCAAACGCCGGCTATTATCCACCGACGCATTCCGATGCCGCCTATTTTCACGATTCACTTGCGCCTTACGGCACATGGACGCATCACGCGAGCTATGGCGCGGTCTGGTATCCGCGCGGCATGGCGCATGGCTGGCGGCCCTATACGCATGGCCGCTGGGTCTGGGACGACGGCTATGGCTGGACCTGGGCATCGGGCTTCGCATGGGGCTGGGCCCCCTTCCATTACGGCAACTGGATGTGGGACGCCGCCTTCGGTTGGATCTGGGTGCCAGGCCGTGTGTGGGCACCGGCCTGGGTGACGTGGCGCTATAGCGACAGCTATGTCGGCTGGGCGCCCATCGGCTTCGGCGTGAGCTACTGGTCCCACAATCCGCGTTGGAACTATGGCGGGTGGAACTATGTCCATCGCCACCATTTCGGCGCGCCGGTCATTCATCAGCACATCATCGTCGTCAACAAATATCAGACGATCTACAAGAACACCAAGCACTGGTCGCCGCCACGCAATGCGCATAACCGTGTCGTTCATCGCGGTTTCGATCGAGATTTCGTCGAGCGCGGCAGCCGCTACAAGGTCGACCGCGTTCATGCACGGCCGGATCAGTGGCAGAGAAACGACCAGCGGCAAGGACCGGCTGGCCGGGACGACTGGCGTGATAACAGACATAACGGCGCGCGCCATGTTGCGCCGGAGCGGAGAGTCGAGGGACGGCCGGATGGCCAGCATGCCCCGCAGTGGAACGGGCGACAGGACGGGCAGCGCGTTCGTCCGGACGACAATCGACGCGAGGCGCGGCAGCCGGACCGTCAACATTACTTGCAGCAACAGCAAAGGCGGCTGCATCAGGAGCAAGTGCCACAACGCCAAGCGCAACAACCACAAAGGCAGCCGCAGGTACAAGAGCAGCACCGGTCACGGCAGGCCATGGACCAACAGCGCCAACAGCAGATGCAACAACAGCAAAGGCGGCCGTCTCAGGGGCAAGTGCCACAACGTCAGGCGCAACAGCCGCAGCGGCAGCCGCAGGTACAAGAGCAGCAACGGTCGCGGCAGGCCGTGGACCAACAGCGCCAGCAACAGATGCAGCAACAGCAAAGGCGGCCGCCTCAGGGGCAGGTGCCACAACGTCAGGCACAACAGCCACCGCGTCAGCGGCAGGTACAGGAGCAACGCGCGCCACAAGCGCAACGCCAGCCGCAACAACGTTATGAGCAGCGTGTCGAGCGCCGCGACGAAAGCCGCGATGGGGGGCGCGACGGCGGTCGAACCTGGCGCTGACCGGAAGCGTGGTCCGATGCAATCGGATCGGGCCACGCTTCCCGCGCGCTCGCAGGCCGACGCGCCGGGAGCCGTTCAGGCACAAAAAAAGCGTTAGTCCGACTTCCCCTCCAAGGCGCGGCGCATTCGGCGAATAACAACCTTGCGCGCCCGGTCGTCGGCCGCCGATTCGAGTTGTTCGCTTATGTCGAGCCACAGCTTCGACAGATCATTGTGCCAGTCCGTCCGTCCGACCAGTTCGGGTTGCAAACGGCGCGGTGCGGGTCGCCGCCGCGCTTCAGGCGCCTCGACGAGCAGATCGAATACTTCGTCAAGATCCGGGGCGAAAATGCGGTCTCCATCCAGCCCGAGACCTGTGAGGCGCGCATGGAGTCCGGACAACCCCTCTTCTTCGCCATGCGCCAGTATCGTTCCCCGCATGACGGGACCACGCTCCGAGACCCATCGGGCCAGCGCCGGCCCGTCAGCGTGGCCGGAATACACGTCCAGCGTCCGAATACGCGCGCGCACCTTGATCTCTTCGCCCTGAATACGAACGGCTTTGGCGCCTGACTGCAGGATGCGGCCGAGCGTTCCTTCCGCCTGATAACCGACCATGATCACCGTCGTGTTTTCGCGCCACAGGCGGTTCTTCAAATGGTGCCGAATGCGGCCGGCATCGCACATGCCGCTGGCCGCGACGATGATGTGACTGCCATCCATACGCTCGATCATCATACTCTCGGCGACCGTTTCGGTGGTGCGCACGCGATGCGAACGCATGGCACGCCGGAACTCATCCCCGTTCTCCAGATTGTCGGCATGGTCGAGGAAGATTTCGGTGGCGCGGATCGCAAGCGGTGAATCGAGAAAAATCGGTACATCGCGCACGCGCTTGCCGTCGATCAGCGCCAGAAGATCAGCCAGCAATTCCTGCGTGCGCTCAACTGCAAATGTCGGAAAAATCAGGACGCCACTCTTGTTCAATGCCGCATTGACCTCAGTAGCAAGAAGATCACGCCGCGCTTCCAGCGTCATCGGCTCGCGCTCACGAGAGCCATAGGTCGCCTCGCAGATCAGATAATCGAGATTCCCGGGCGATTCCGGCGCTGGATGAAAGCTCTTCACATCCGGTCCGATGTCGCCAGAGAATAGCAACCTCAGCATGCGCGGCGATTGCAGGCCTGTGTTGACCTCAATCTCGACGGATGCCGATCCCAGAATGTGACCCGCATTCCAAAAGCGGGCGCGGACGCCTTCCGCCGGCTCAATCCATGTGTCATAGGCGACCGGGCTGCAGGACCGGAGCGAAGCCTCGGCGTCGGCCACCGTGTAGATCGGCGTGACTTCAGGCCGCCCGCGCTGTGCGTTGCGGCGGTTGAGTTGTTCGACTTCGAACTCCTGGATATGACCGGCGTCCGGAAGCATGCAGGACAACAGGTCAATGGTTCCGTGGGTCGCATAGATCGGCCCCGTAAAACCATGCTTCACGAGTTTCGGGACAAGGCCCGAATGATCGATATGAGCATGTGTGAGCAACACGAAGTCGATTTTTTCCGGATCGAAGGGAAAGTCGGCGTAGTTCAGCGCTTTCAGCGTTTTTGCGCCCTGGAACATACCGCAATCGACCAGGAAGCGCGTCTCTTCGGTCTGCAAGAGATAGCAGGAGCCGGTGACGGTGTGGGCCGCGCCGTGGACGCTGAGTGTGATCGACATTATTTCGATTTCTCGTTTCCGGTTTCATTTCGCAGCGCATCAGCCAGCAGGCCGGCAAGTGAAATGACGTTGGTTGAATGCGGCACGGAGGTTGCCGACCAGATGGCCTGGGCACCGGCGGCATGAATGCGCGCCTCGACCGCCGTATCAAAGAGCGCATGGGTGACGGCGACGATAATTTCGGACGCGCCAGCCTGTTTCAGGCTTTCGACCGCCACCGTCACTGTGCCTCCACTCGAGACGATATCGTCGGCAACGAGCACCATTCGGCCCTCGACCTTCGTGTCGGGAAAGGCAATCCGGACCTCACGGTCGCCGAGACGAATTTTCTCGCCGGCAATCGCCTCAGCACCGAGTGCCCCTGCGATCCGGGATACCCACTGGATCGATTCCGCATCCGGCCCCGCGACGAGCGCCGCAGGGGAGACGCCGTGCTCCCGCGCAAAATCTGCGATAGCGCCAGCCGCTGTGAGGTTCTGTGCCTCACGCCCGGGAAACACCTCGCCAATTTCGGTGACGCGGTGGAGATGGGCATCGACAGTCACGATACGCTCGAACAGCGCGCCGAGCCAGCCGCATATCGCCTTCTGGCTGATCGCCTCGCCTTCGTGAAAAACCTTGTCCTGACGCATGTAGCACAGATAGGGCGCGACGAGCACGAGCCGCTCCGCCCCACCGCGCCGGAGCGCCTCG